>JAGLOK010000024.1 GCA_023139005.1 Clostridiales bacterium
TGGACATATTTGTTGATCTATTAGAAGACTACGATAACATGCAAGATGAACTTCAAGCTACATTTGATACGTAAATAATAAATATGAAAAGCCGGCACCTCAAGTGTGTCGGCTTTTTTTGTAGCTAGTATTCGTCTGCTTATATTACTCTGTCTATATTATGAGATTCGACACACGTCATTTGTAATGATTACCTTATTTCGCTGCATTTGCAGCGTTCTTCTTAGCCTCTTCTTTGTTCAAGCGCATTTCTTCTATAGTCTTTATCTTAACACGAGCAGCTCCTTTGTAGTCATCATTCACTGGGATATAGTCTTTGCTTTGTACTTTCTTCTTTGCACTGGCGATGGCTTTTTTATATTGTGGTAGCCACTCTTGTTGAGCAATCAACATTTCATCAACCATTTGCCATATTCCAGGAGTGTTGCAGACAGCGCCAACCAGTGGATCCATCATGAAAGCTTGCTTTAATAATGTATCATCTCCAGTGACGGCTGCGACTACTGCCATTCTTTGTACCTGAATACTTGCATTGCAAACGGCTGCACAACCTAACGGAAGGGCTCCGACCTTTGGAATATTGATACCATTTGCATCAACATATCCCGGCACTTCTACGATTGCATCATCAGGAAGATTGTCGATACATCCATTGTTGATAACGTTAAAGTGTCCTCTGTAGAGCCTTCCTGTTTCCAATCCTTCAATAATATATGAGCCGTGCTCATTGCCTCTTTGTCCCTCACCATAAACTTTTGGATCTTCCTTCATCCAATTGGGAAAATCCGTCTCAAACCAATTGCGTCCTTCAGTGCACACGCGTAGGTAACCACCTGTTTCTCCATTAGCCCAATGCCTTAAGTCGATCCAGTTTTCTATATCATTTGCTCTTTTTCTATACCAAGGTAAGTATTCACTCAAATGACCATTGGACTCTGTACTAAAGTATCCAAATCTTTTGAGCATATCAATGCGGACTTTCTCAGTCTCACTGTATTCTTCGTGCTTTTGCAGTGCTTCCAATAGCTTATCTGTTAGATCCTCACCATTATGCTTTAGTTGGATATACCATGTTTGATGATTGATTCCTGCACAGATAATATCAATTTCATCTTGATCTAAGTTAAGTGCATTTGCAATCAGTGCATGTCCACCTTGTACTCCGTGACATAGCCCGATTGTAGGTACCTTGCCATATGTATTGGCAGCCCAAGTCATCATTGCATTGGGGTTTGCATAGTTGAACATCATGCAGTCTTTGCGAGACACTTCTTTAATATCTGCACAAAACTCCAGTATTTGCGATATACCGCGTTGTCCATACATGATGCCGCCTGCACACAAAGTATCTCCTACACATTGGTCTATACCATACTTGAGAGGGATGTTGATATCTGTTTCAAATGCTTCCAGTCCACCAATTCTTGCAACGTTGAATACATACTTTGCATTCTTCAATGCATCTCTTCGGTTGAGTGTTGATTGTATTTTGATATCTAGTTTATTTGCATCGATATCTCTTTGGCATAATTGTGTCACCATATCCAAATTGTGTTGATCGATATCCATGAACGCAATCTCCATCGATTGAAATTCCGGTACAGACAAAAGATCCTGAAGAAGTGCTCTGGTAAATCCAATACTTCCGGCGCCGATAAATGTTACTTTAAAACTCATACTAATATCCTTTCAAATGTAGTCATATAATGATTATAGGCAATATAAAAAGACATCTTGTAAGAATAATGATATGGAGCTAAGAAAATGTCAGATATTCTGACTTTAGTTTTGACGAAACTCTTCTGAGAAGCTGTTTCTGTACTGTTTGGGGGTTACACCTTCATGCTTTTTGAAAAGATAGGTAAAGTATTGACGGCTATTGATGCCTACATACAAGCAGATATCAATAATTGCAATATCGGTGTTTGCCAATAACTCTTTAGCCTTTTTGATTCGTATGTCATTGAGGTATGCAATAACTGTCTTGTGGGTATGCTTTTTGAAAATTCTCTGCAAATAGTTTGCATTCAGTCCTGCTGATTTTGCGACTTGACTCACTTTGATTTCATCAAAATAGTGATTGCTCATATAGTCAATTGCTTTTCTTATATGGATGATGGATTGCACTGGTCTTCTTGATGTACTATCAGTATATAAATCTACAAGCTTAAATAAAAGCTGTGCAACTTGCATCTGGATTATCCGATTAGATGGACTATTATTGGAGTAGAGCTCTGTGATGAGTGACTTCAGATACGAATATATATGACTATTGTCTTTAAAGACATAATGGGATTGAGCATCTTCAAACAATTTGTTTTGAAAAAAGTCTTCGCCCAAAAGTTGTTTCATTGTAGGAATGTTCTTGTGTTCTTTAGTGAAACCGAATTCAATATTAATCATTTTGCATTGTTGGGTTTGGTCCATCACAATACGGTGGGGGATATCTGCATCAATCAGTATAAAATCTCCATTTACTAAGCAGTAGGTTTGGTCCTCGACTTTTATGGTGCACTTGCCTTTTGTGACATACATGATTTCAGAATGTTTATGCGAATGCATCATCATCTGGAACCCAACCCAGGTTTTCAAATAGTATGCAGATAAACTTATAGAATAACCATCGGTAAACCATTTTTCTTGAAAGAGGCTGTTATCCATTTTTTAACCATGTTCTCGATTCCTTATATTTTTCCATATATTCATCAACAGTAGTCGATGCGATAATCTCTGCAATTGTATCCAGCGGTATATTCTCTATCTTTGTAAAGCGTATACAGCTTTTTCCGATGTTGGGTTTAATGCTGAACTTTTCATATGCAGCGTTTAGCTTTTCCATATTTTCATCAATCATATATAGATTGGTTACATAAATAGAATAGTGATTTTTCTGTGCTGCTAGTGCTGCGAACATCAGCGGCTGGTCGTTGTACGTATTTGGGAATATGGATAGCGGGATTTCATATGTAATCATCCCCCAGTTCATTGCCTCAACGACACCGTTTGGAATGTTTTTTAAGATGACCTCTCGCACATTTTGGATGACGTCTCTTTTCTCTGGAGGCAGACTATCTAAATATTCTGCAACCGTTTTTGCATTGCTTGTAGCCATAACGCTCTCCTTAAGAATATTGTTAATTATATTATAATGCATTTGCACACATTATTAAAGATAGCACATATTTCAGTTGAATCACAATTCAAGCATTTCAACAATTGTAAGGATATGGTATGATAAGATATATTGTAGTTGAGGAAGAGAAGATGAATATAAGAATCGTAGCATATGATAGAGATAATTGGGAAGAAGCACAAAAGCTTTCTGTCACAAAAGCACAGCAGGAGCTTGTACCTTCTGTTTCCGAGTCTTTAGCAGCGGCGTATATCAAGCCATGGGATGAAGCACTCGATCCATACATCCTCTATGATGGTGATACGATGATAGGGGCATTTTATAATTCCTATACGCCGGGTAGTGTTGATAATTACTGGATTGGTGGATTTTTCATCGACCAAAAATATCAAGGTAAGGGATTTGGCAAAGCATCGCTTCGGAAAATTATAGAGTTCATTCAAGAAGCACACCCAAAATGCAGTCAAATATGGCTTACAATCGTCAAAGGCAATCTTGTTGCGCGAAAGCTTTATGAAAGTATTGGATTTAAAACAGATGGCTCAGAAAACGCTGAAGGTGAAGTAAGATACCAATTGAATTTGAATATTTAGGAGGAATTATGGCACTGTTAGACATAAAATTATGGTCTGAGACATTGGGTTTGTCTGTTAGCGTAAATGTGATTTTACCTCAAAAAAGGGTAGAGGACGAAAAGTTTAAAGTATTATGGTTGTTTCACGGAATGGGCGGAGATCACACCAGTTGGTCCAGAGAAACATGTATCGAGCGATATGCAAAGGGTAAGCAACTCTGTGTTATCATGCCGGCAGTGGATATCAGCTTTTATGCAGACATGGTACATGGAAACAAGTACTTTACCTATCTCACACAAGAGTTACCACAAATATTGAGTACTATGCTTCCAATCAGCATAAAAGGCAAGGATAATTATGTTGCAGGCTTTTCAATGGGAGGTTATGGCGCATTGAAGGTGGCGCTCAATTATCCGGAGCGATATAATATGGCAGCAAGCCTTGCAGGTGCTGTGGACATGAAGGCTATCTATGACTATGCAAAAGAGAACGACGAGAAAACAGTAGAAATATACAACACCATTTATGGTGGGGAAGATGCATTTTTAGAGAGCGTTAACGACCTGCGGTATATGATAAGAAAGAGAAAAGAAGAGAAGAATCTTCCAGCGCTATATATTGGATGTGGTACAGATGACTTCTTGTATGAAGTCAACAAAGGATATGTTACGTATCTTAATGGATTGGATATTCCATTTACCTATGAGGAAGAAACGGGGAGTGGGCACACTTGGAAATACTGTGACTCAAAGATTCAAAGAGTTCTTGAGTGGATGGGGCTGTGAATTTCAATGCTATGAGTATACCCTGATAAAGAAATCTATAATTTGTAGCAGATTACAGTATTTGAATTAATATCTGATAATATTTGTGTATCTTGTGTTTCAATTACTTTTATTACATCAACATATTTTTCTGCTTCAGGTATAAGTGTTGAAAGTATGTTTTCATGCTTCAAAATGAAATCTTTATTGAATACAATTTCTTTATTTTCAGAAAATATTGCAGCATAGAAGATATCATCTTCAACAAGATCTTGGAAAAAGTGAGAGCCATATGATAATTCAGGAGTCATTCCACCCGCTGAAAAGGACTGCTCGCATAATACAGTTACATTGCTTACTTCGCTGAATGAAACAGGTATACCCATTGATATGGTAGACGTGCCCCATCTACCCGGTCCCATGAGTAGTACTGGTACTTCGTACTTATCACCACATGTGTTACAAAGCTTTGTAAGTTTACCTATGTTTCGTGCTACTTCGTATTTTTCACTTTCAGACAATGCGATATACTCTTCTGGTGAAATATAGATTATTCTGTCTATTTGTCTGTTCACACTTCCACCCATGAAGTTCCCTGTCGATTTAAAGAATATATTTTCCTGTTTTATGTTTGTAGGGATTTCAATGTTTTTTATAATTCCTTTTGTTTGAAGGGGTCTGCATTGCAAGAGATTGATTTGAAGATCGTTGTTTTTTGAAAAGTTGATTGTAAATTCTATATCTACAGGATAGTCATAGGCAGCTTCAAGAGTTTTCAAAATGTTTTGCATAGTTGTAACAAACGTTGTATCAGATATAAGCTTTTCATAGTTTAAAAGCCATGCTTCTTGCTCTTTGATATTATATTCTTTGATGCGTTTATTAGTTTCATGGTCGTATATTCCTAAAAGCGACATATCAACTCCTGTTTTTTCCCACATCAATTTGTTGAGCCGAATGGTTGTAAATTCATTTTTTTGAGTATCCAAAACATCTACTGAGTGTTGTGAAAATTGCATAAAATCATCTGAGCCATGCAGTGCTTGCATTTTTGGGTAATCAAGGGCCATGAGCCTTGGATAATCACCT
This sequence comes from Clostridiales bacterium, assembly GCA_023139005.1. Classification (GTDB taxonomy): domain Bacteria; phylum Bacillota; class Clostridia; order Christensenellales; family UMGS416; genus JAGLOK01. The sequence continues at coordinate 5,562 of JAGLOK010000024.1, forward strand.
TCAGACCTTTCCACCGCCCGTGTTCCAAGACCGAATACCAAACGCAAAAATCCAGCAGATGGATTCATTTTTTTATTCCATGCATATGTATTGTGAGAAAAGCCAACACCTGCAAGCACGGGGAAGAAGTAGTTTCCATGATAGTCTCCTGATACACGCTGAACAAGAAGAGACATCTGCTCATCTTTATCGTCCAAGTTTCTTTTTTTCCTATATGTTAATGCATCCTCGCTCATAGTGCTTGCATAGATAGAACAAATAGCTTTTACAAGCTGAGTATATCTTTCCTCCGGAGTTCCTTGATTCACACAAAAATAGCTGTCGTATTTACCGGCAAATGCATTTCCATAGCCATCTTCGAGCAAACTTGATGAGCGTACTATAATTGGAGATTGACCAAAGTACTCAAGCATGCGAACCAGCTTTTCTTTTAACAAATCAGGAAACACTCCATTTTCAAGCTTTTCTTTTAGCTCCAATGCTGTATCAAAGTAATTTTCTTTTTTACGATGGTCTGCATAAAGTCCCCAAAGATTGTTTTGTATAATATATGAGTAAAATACATCAGAGCCAACATAAAAGGAATCATGTGGTTCATGAGTCTTCATCCATTGTTCACTCATATCTTTTTTCAATATTTTTCGAGCAAGTAGCATCCCAACTGCTTTACCACCAATGTAGCCAGAACTAATTAATCGTGCACCGATTGTTGTGATGTCTTCAAGAGAGAAATATTTGCTTGCAAGGTCTAGGATTTTTTTCTCCTTACCTATTATAAGATTGATAAATTTATCAAAAATTTGTTGTTTTTCTGCTTCAACCTCTTCTGTTTTTTTCTCCTGTAGTAGATTGAGAGCTTTTATCAGCAATTTATCCCAATAGTCGAGATTACCGCTTGCATCATCTATTGTTTTATTTGGAAGAGATGAAAAAAGACGTGCAGTATCAGTTGAGCTTGTAAGTGGAATCATCTCCTCACCTTTTCTAAAATGAGGTAGGAACATGGTGCTTGATGATCTTTCAATAACCTTCAATGGATGAATATATATATCATCATTTATATTGAATAAATCTAGCAAAATTTGTGTAGTTTCGCGAATTGTAGTCAATGTTTTATATGAGTGATAGTTTCTTTTTATCGCAAAGTATGCAACGGTGTCCAGTTGATAAAGATAAGGACAGGTTACAAGAAAGAAGTTTGATATCATCAAATCCGATGCCCAAGCATCAAGAAGATAAGAAAGACAATCAAAAACATAAAACGCACATACGCCTTCTGATTCAATTATTTGATGAATTCTAAACGAAAATCCTTCAAATCCTTGGTGAGGATCTATTTCATAGGTTTTAACATCGTATTTGTCATCAACCACTTTTTCGTGGTCTGCAAATCTCATGTATATGACCTTCTTGGTTTCTTCTAAGCTTTTTTTGACGAATAAATTGGTGTGTTGCATGTAGTCTTTGATATTATCAATTTGCCAAACTACATTGTCGCCAAACCTCAATTGATCCAGTATGAGATCTAATCCATTGTGACCGGTAGATGCCTGTGTGTAACTCATGTGTGCTCACTTCCTATCGTACTGTGTTTTATCATTAAGTAATTTGTTTATTTTGGTGAATGCTTTTTTTCAAACAGCTGTAATTCACATTCTATCATGAATTAAATAAAAACTAATGATCATCCAATATACATAATAAGCTCAGGTGGTATTATTTTATAATTGCATTATATCGTAAATTCAGCTAATAATAAATAAGTAGGATTGATTCTCCACAGCACAATTCATGTATTTTATAAGTTATGAGATAGGATAAAACGATAATGTATCATATGAAAACTATATCTTGATACTGTGACTCAAAGATTAAAAGAGTACTTTAGTGGATGGATCTGTCAGTCACCCAAACTTTAAGAAAATAGGCTTCAGCAAAGTTATATAAAGGCAAATATACTTACTAATAAATGTATATACAGGACAATATCAAGCCGTAAAAAAGAAAAAAAGCATTTATAACTAAATTGTGTCATAAATAAAAGCAAATGTCACTTTACGTTAAAAGTTTGTTAAAAACGTCAAATATATATTGATTTTTATTAATATAAGAGTATAATTCAATTGTCAGATAGTATACTGATTTAGTATGGAATGTAGAAATAGCTTCAAATCGAGTATTCTCACAGATCTATAGTGAATACTGTATGCTGAAGGCGACAAGAAACGCGTCGCTTAATGATAATGTCACTTTAGTGCTTATCTTCTTATGTAGTCGCTATACTGAAGCTAGAGGACCCTCAATCTCTTGTTTTGGAATGATTGCACATGATGGAGCACTTTTTTTTATTTTAAAAAGGTAGATGACACATAGACTAAATACTACACAACATGAACAATTCATAAAACTTTCATATCCATATGACATCATTGTTATATGCAGTGTTTATATTTTTATAGTACAATAATACTATCTCCGACCTTAAGGAGCCGTGCTATGAAGCAGAAAATTAAAAGTAATTATCCCATCATACTTATTTTACTACTTGCAGGTTTTCTATATTTATACGGACTATGGAATGCAGGTTTTGCAAACCAATATTATGCAGCAGGTGTATACTCCATGGGTGAAAGATTGCATGCTTTTTTGTTCAATTCCTTAGACTCTGTAGGGTTTATCACCATTGACAAACCACCTTTGGGTTTTTGGATACAGGTGATTTTCACCAAAGCCTTTGGATTTAGCGGATTTGTTTTACTATTGCCCCAAGCTATTTGCGGTGTATTGTCTGTATACTTCATCTATAGAATAATAAGCAAGCGCTATGGGAAGACAGCAGGCTATGTATCGGCGTTGGTACTAGCACTGACACCCATTTTTGTAGCAACTTCCAGAAACAATACCATCGACGGTATATTAATATTGATGCTGGTCTTGGCAGCAGATCAGGCCATCAAAGCAGCAGAAAAGTCCAGTATGAAGCACTTGATTTTTGCAGGAATCTGGATTGGACTGGGCTTCAATGTCAAGATGCTCCAAGCGTTCATGATCGTTCCTGCTATATATCTAGTCTTTCTACTTTTCAGTAAGCAAAAGATAGTAAAGCGTCTGCTTTCTATTGTCGTATCGGTAATTATTCTGCTTGTGATATCGCTCTCCTGGGTGATGATTGTCGATTTAGTTCCAGAAGATGATCGTCCCTATGTGGGCTCCAGTGACAACAACTCTGCAGTAGAGCTGGTATTGGGACACAACGGAGTTAGTCGTATTTTGGGTAGAGGAGGCTCAATCAACAAAGCCCTTCAACCACAAAATGCACCACAAGGGCAGAACAAGCCACAATTGCAAGGAGGAAATACCCCCAACATCCAGAGACCGCCACGTCCTAGCGGACAAAATGGACAGCTTCTACCAAAATCAGGTGTTGGGCAACAACCAACAGGACCAGGCAGTGGTCAGCTGCCATCAAATCTGAGCGGGCAGAACAATCTTCCAAATCAAAATAATGGATTCAACTTACGTTCTCCCGGTGGCGAGACAGGTGAAGCTTCGATTGTTCGACTATTTAATCAAAACAATGCAGGGCAAATCTCGTGGCTGTTATTACCTGCGATGGTGATTGCGCTTGCAAGTCTGTATTGGATATTCAAAAAGAAGATAAGAGAGGAGAAGAAGTTTATCACTCTGTTCTTCTTTGCAATGAGCTAGATACCGATGTTCATCTATTTCAGCTATGCAGAAGGCATTACTCACAGGTACTACTTTGCCATGATGGCATCATCCATCGCAGCACTTATCGGAATCATGTTTGTGAAGCTTCACGATGTAAAAAAGATTTGGATACCCATCATCTTCGTAGTGACAGCTTGTGTGCAACTATATATTCACAGCCTCTATACACCATGGCTTAGTGCGGTTACATGGATCTGCGCAGGTGTGTTTGTACTCACTTTGATTGCGATGCTTCTGATGATGAAGAAAGCAAAAGCCAAGACGATGGCGTATTTGCTTGCAGTACTACTCATCTTGCCCGCGATATGGTCATTGACACCTGTTATCTACAGTGACAATTCACAACTTCCCATCGCAGGGCCTGAGCTTGTGAATCAAAGAGACTCTTTTGACAAGCAAATGGATATGACATCGCTCATTGATTTTTTGAAAGACAATAGAGAAGACGCAATATATCTTGCACTAACTCCCAGCTCTATGAGTATTGGTGCAGAGCTTATATTACAATCAGAAGATGCAGTTATGGTATTGGGTGGCTTCAATGGAGGAGACATGCCTTTTGAACTCGATGAATTTATCATTGCTGTAGATAGTGGTATGGTACGCTATGCACTGCTTTCCAATATACAAAATGCCAATGGAAGTAATGCTATGATATATCAGTGGATTGTAGAAAACGCTCGTGAAGTCCCACCTCGTGTCTATGGTGGTGTGGTTGCTAACATAAAAGTGTTTGATATGTGGCGATAATCCACTTGGCAATAATGCTTCATCATAGTACTATATGAGTATAGACACACCTCAAGGAGGCCTTGTATGCAATCGTTATATTATGGGTACTATCCTTCACCCATTGGTGATGTAGAGATTACGACCACCGATGATGCTGTAGTATCAGTAAGCTTTGTAGAAAAAGTAAGGCAAAGTAAAGAGGTACCTCAAATAATGCAAAACGCATTGGAGCAATTAAAAGAATATTTTCAAGGAACAAGAAAAGTGTTTGACCTTACCTATCAGCTTGAAGGAACGGATTTTCAAGTAAAGACATGGAATGCATTGTTGATGATTCCTTATGGGCACACTATGAGTTACAAACAAATCGCACAAAGTATCGGGAATGTAAAAGCAACACGTGCAGTGGGTGGTGCCAATAATAAAAACAAAATCGCAATCATGATTCCATGTCATAGAGTGATTGGCAGCAACCATCGCTTGGTAGGCTATGCAGGAGGTTTGGAGCGCAAAGAGTGGCTTCTTGCACATGAACAGCAAAACATAAACAACAATTGAAGATAATAGCGTTGTAAATATTTCGAATTCTCTTTTATTTTGATGCAAACTCATGTATATTGATTGAAGATAAATATACAAATGGAGTAATGAATGATCACAGTAAACAATGTTAGCTTAAATTTCAGCGGAACCAATCTATTTACCGGAGTGGATTTAAAATTCATCCCCGGCAATTGCTATGGCATCATCGGTGCCAATGGTGCAGGAAAATCCACATTTTTAAATATATTATCCAGAGAGATCGAACCTTCCACAGGATCCATAGACATCCCCAAGAAAGTCCGTATTTCGGTGTTGGAGCAAGATCAGTATGCATATGATGAATATAGTGTACTCGATACCATCATCATGGGCAACACAAGGCTATATGATGTAATGAAGCAAAAGGATGCGCTCTATGAAAAGACTGACTTTTCAGAAGAAGATGGGATATTGGTATCCGAGCTTGAAGGCGAGTTCACAGCAATGAACGGCTGGGAAGCAGAGCCAGATGCTTTGAAGTTGATGCAGGGGCTCAACTTGAGTGTTGATATTGCAGATAGTAAGATGCAAACACTCAGTGGTGGTCAAAAGGTAAAGGTGCTTTTAGCGCGTGCACTTTTTGGAGAGCCTGACATCATATTACTCGATGAGCCTACAAACCATGTGGATGTAGAGTCTGTCAATTGGATGGAGGAGTTCCTGATTGAATACCCCGGTACAGTCATCGTAGTTTCTCATGACAGGCACTTTCTAAATAACGTCTGCACCCATATCGTGGACATCGACTTCACAAAAATTAAGCTCTACACAGGAAACTATGAGTTTTGGTACACATCCAG
>JAGLOK010000240.1 GCA_023139005.1 Clostridiales bacterium
ATTGCAGTCACTATATCAATTCAAGGGCTTTTACATACCCTACTCCCACCAGATTAGCTTTGATCTAAACTACATCGACCTCAATGATACGATGAACAGTGATGTCTTGAAGAAGTATCGCAACACAGGAGGCATGCAAAAATCACATCAGCTGGAAGCTTGGGTAACAAGCGCAGATACAGCGGCGGTTGTTATTGATTGCAGTTTAGATGATGCAGAGATAGCAGCACTTGGCGACAATATTGTTGCACATGAAATCAAACTATTCACAGTGACAGGCGATGATATTGTTCTAGTTTCAGAAGCAGACTTGTCAACTGTTAAAGATAGCCTATGGCGGATTATTCATCAAAATACATCAGAAGGTATAGCAGATTATCTTATATGTTTGGTACTGGAAGATACATCGTGGCCACCAAAGAAAATCAAGTATTCTACAGTGGTTCGTAATGTTGAAATCAAGACGGCACCACCTATTGAAACACTAGCACTAACACCCACACTCACTATAGCACCAACGCCTGCACCAACTATTGAGGAAACTTCTGATAAATCGCAGAATTACCTTTTGTATATATTATTGTTAGGGGTTATAATGGTGATAGTTGCATGGGTTTTATATCTAAAGAACAAAAAGCAAAATAATAAAAGAAAAGCAAGATAAGGAGCACACAATGACATTAACCAATCCAGTCACATTTTATGCCATTATCGCATTGGTAGCATTGTTGTTTGTTGCACTAGTTCTTGTTGTAATATTATTGGTCCGAAAGTTAAGGAAGCTTCAAACTCATTTGTACAATGATGAACTAGAGCTTTCTGCTAAAATAGAGTTTTAATTCGCAGAAAGAAGACTGTACGAAGCACATACTACAGTACAAATCATCTGTGTTCTTTGGGCACGAGGAGGTATATAGATGTCTTTTAGTTTCATAGCAATCAGTGATGTCCATATGGATGCACCATCACTTTTTGGAGAAGAAGACAGAAAAAAGCTCGAGGAGCTCAAAAAAGGCGCATTTAGAAAGTCAATCGATGAAGCCATTGCACGTAATGCAAGTGCATTTTTAATTTGTGGAGATCTATATAATGAATCGGCAGTAAGCTTTGAGACGTTGATATTCTTGCGCAAGTGTTTTTTGGACCTTCTCAATTGTAATATAAAAGTCTGTTATGCACATGGAAAATATGATGCAAGCAGTGCACCTGATATCATCAAAACAGAAAATCTTATTGACTTTTCCCACGAAGTTGAAGTATTTGACTTCATGCAAGATGCAATCCCTGTTGCTAAGATCGTTGCATCAGGGTACAAGAAAGAAACAGATACCCTGGCAAATCAATTTGAACAAAACGAATCTGATATCCCTGTACTGTGTATGCTCTATGAGGAGAATGCATTTTCAAAGCAAGGAACTCTCTTGCAAGATGTAATAGAAAGCAAGAAGTATGATGTTACAATTCTCGGTGGATATCATCAATATGTGATCACAAGAGAAGAAAGCAACATTATGTATTTGGGCTCTCCCACAGGAGACTGGTTTGGAGACAAGACAGGCGGAGTATTGTTTGCAGAGTTTAAAGATGATGGACAAGTCGTATTGGATAAAATATCAGTATCCGATACAAGCTTTCATGATGTGGAGATATCAAACATTGTAGAAGTTGATATGCAAGCGCTCCAAAGAAGGATAGAAATTGAGGTACAAAAGATCATAACAACTACAAGAAATACCTTTGTACGTGTCATCCTTTCAGGACGTTGCGTCGTTGCAAATGATATTACCGATGATAAAATACAAACAATGTCAAAGCAACTATCAAATACACTGGACTTGAGCATCTACATACAAAAGGATAATCTCATGCCGATATTGCCAAAATCATTGTTTGATGGCACTTCACCATTAGTTGAAAGCCTAAAGATAATCGATGCTGCCAAAAATGATAACAATAAGCTTGAAGAACTCATTGAAAGCATTCATACAGACTATACACTCTTTTATTCACAATTAAATGAAGAAGAACAAGAAAGTCATCGTAAAGAGATATTAAATGGCTTGATTGATACCATATGCAAGGTAATGATTAGGGAGGTACATTATGAAGATTAGACGTCTTAGTGCAAAAAACTTTGGTAAATTTGAAGACTATGCGATTGACTTTGATAGCAATATTGCAGTTATTAGAGGGCAAAATGAAGCCGGAAAATCTACCATTTTCGATATGATTAAGATATTACTATTTGGCTTGGGTGAGGATAGCTCTAAAAATGAGCGAAAGAGCTTCATTCGATACGGTGCAAGCGAAGCGTTTATATCTGGAGAGTTTGAGAGAGCAGATGGCTCGCCACTTTCTTTGTCTCGCAAAATCACAGGAGAGTCTTGTGAACTCAATATCAATGAGAACTTTGATTTTAAAAACTTGGGAAGCGACACAGCACCTATAGTCTCCCACCTTACAAAAGAAGTATATGAAAACATTTATGCACTCGACTTTCATACAATGAGCACAATACGAGATGATGTCTGGCAGGGAATTAAGGATGAGTTCATGGGCGCAGATATGGCACAAGAATTAGTGAGCGCAAGCGACGCTATAGAAACTGCAAACAACAAAGCCAACACACTCTATGCACGCGATGGGGCACCCTCTGTTTTAAGTGACTTGAAAAAAGAGCACACAGGACTTGAAGAAAAACTGGAGACTGCAAATAAAGCGCAAGACAACGCTTCCAATAACTATATTGATTTGGAAACTTCACAAAGAGAAGTGACAGACAAGCAAAATAAAATAGAGTTTGAAAATGCATTCTTAGTTGAAGCTGAGAAAATGAATATTCTAAAAGCAGACATTTCAAGGATTCGAAGCCTTGCACAAGATGCAGGCGACCTTTCTGCATATAAAAAGTGGCTACCGAATATCAAAGAGGAGTTTGATAGCCTAAGAAATGAAACAGAATCAACAAACGAGTTGTTAATGCAAGCTAGAAGCATCACACAAGATGAACCGAGTAGGAGTGAAGCAATACAAACTGCTGAGTTTGATGATTTCTTTGCAAAGGTACTGGAGCATCAAGAAACCATTGAATCGCTACATCATGAAGTACCGGATGTGGTAGTTAAAAAAGAAGAAGAATACGTAAACGATGATTATGCACAAGCCAATGCAAACTGGCATACTCAGTTACGGGAAATCCTCATTATTGATGCAGATGAAAATCAAACAATGACAGCATTGGACAATATCGATAGCATCACATTGTCTACAAAACTTGATGAGTATATTCAAAAGAAAGATAAATTGAATGCAGAAATCAAAAAAAGCAATGTACCTGTGAAAAAGGGTGGAAGAACATTCATGTTTGTGCTGACATTGATTATCTCTATTTTGGCCATTTTGGTGGGAGCAACAATCTTTACATCAGAATTCCTGTCTGGAGTATTATCTCCAAGTATCATCACACATTATTGGTTTGATATCATTATAAAGCTTGTTAATATGATTCCCTTATCAAAACTAATCGTTGCAGATTTGTTGTGTGGCATTGGATTGATATTGTTGATTGTAGACCTTGTATTCATTAAAGGAAAAAGCAAAAGAGCATTATATAAAATGCGCGATGAAAACATCAAGCAGGCACGAGAAGACATTGAAAAATACAGAATTGATTTTGAAGAAGAGCTTCATGGTCTTGCCTTTCCCAAGCTACGGATCAAGAAACCTGGACTTAGGATCATCGAAGATATTGAAAGCTTAAAGCAAGCAAAGAAAAGCTTTCTAGATACAGAAAAATCACAGCAGGGATTTGAAGACACCAACTACGAAACACAGGTGCATAATGAGCTAGCGGACAACACCAACGATGATATCAATAATCTTGCAAATATTCTATTGGATATGCCATCGAGTAATACTCATGACAACTATCTTGCACTCAGGAGCTTACTGAGAGCTGCAACAGATGCAAAGGCGCAATATGATAAAGAAGCTATCAACGCACCGATAGAGCACGAGGAAAGCACAACCAGCGCAGAAAGTAGCTTGATTGCAGAGCTGGAACAAAAAAGTGGCATAGCAAAAGAAAAGTTTGATGAGTTGTCGCACTTGTTGGGCGATAATCCTGAAACTGCGATAGTTGATATTCAAAATCGATATGATATGCTCAACAAAGCAGTGGTGCTTCGAGATGAGATCTTAACCAAGTACCCAGACTTTAAAGAAGTGACCGATCGTCTTTCACAGCTTGATCAAGCAGGATGGCCATACACCGATAACGCCATGGCAGCAGCAAAAGAACGGGTGGATGAATTACGACAAGACATATCAACAATCCAAAGCAAAATTGGACTTATGGAAAATGGCGTTAAGCAAGCTATATTGGGCGAAAACCCCAGTGACATCGCATCGGAGATTATCAGACTTGCAGAGAAAATAAGAAACGTAGAAACAGACCATGACAAGCTACGCATCAGTGAGGAAGTCATCAAGCTTGGAAATGATGTATTTTCAAAACTTCATCAACCGGAAGTCTTATCAAGAGCCGGATATTATCTATCCATACTCACAGGTGGCAAATACAGCGAGATTAAGCTATCGGAGGATACTTCTGCGATCATGGTAATGACGGAAGAAGAAAAGTTTAGAACACCACATGCTTCACGACTATCACAAGCTACATGTGAGCAGATATACCTAAGCATTCGCTTGGCGGTCATCAAGTCTTTTGATAAGGACACAGAAGTGATGCCTGTCACATTGGATGAAGCACTCATCACATGGGACTCAGAGAGACTTACTGCGGGCATCGATTTGTTGGCGCAGATCGCGCGCAAGCGGCAGGTGTTGATATTCACATGTCATGACTTTATTGTGGATATATTCAAGGAAAACCAACCAACTGCACAGATAGTAGAAATATAAGAAAGATAAACATAAGCAGCCTTTCGGGCTGCTTTGTTATATCATATTTTATTCTGATTTAATTTTCTTTCTAAGAATAATCACAATGGTTGTAGATATGATGATAAATAAAACTGCAATAAAGATATAGAGCGTGACATTTACTGGATCATCATCGGATATGCTTTGATCCATCTTGATTGTATATATTTCATTGGTAAGCGTTCTTCGTTTTTGTCCATTTGCTAGTCTATAGTGGACTCTTAGTCGTAGCTTTTCTTTATATGGAACATTAAGGTTTGTAAGAACAGAGTCTTGAGAATTAATACCAGAAATTTCATGTAGCACATTGCCCTCATGATCATTAATTGTGATTGCAGTAATTTGATCTTTCATATCATTGAAGATCAATACATCAACATTTTGCATGGTTCCATCTTTACTGATTCCACCACTATTTTTAAGCGTTGCTTCCACTTTATCATATTTATATGGGGTACTCGTAGGGGATGGAGAATGTGTTGGAGTAAATGTTATAGTTGGTGTGGAAGAAGATACAGGATACAAATCATAAAGCCAAGTTATACTGTCTCTTGAGTTTTCATCAAACAGCATAAACAACTCGACAAAATTTCCCTCATCAGTTTCAATGATTGCATCTGCAACAATGGTTAATT
>JAGLOK010000241.1 GCA_023139005.1 Clostridiales bacterium
TTGCTTTTAGGTCTTGATGAATTGGAAGGTACTACATGGGCACGAAATGATACTACGATGATCCTTCAAATCAATTTGGACAACAATGAACTGAAATTAGTATCGTTTATGCGTGATATGTATGTAGACATCCCCTCACAAGGGCCTTATCGTTTAAATAATGCACATTATCGTGGCGGACCGGAACTTGCGATACAAACCATGAAATCAGTGTTTGATGTGGACATTGACTATTACGCAACTGTTGATTTTATTGCTTTTGAACGAATTATGAAAATTATTGGTCCAGTTGTTATACGTATTATGGATTATGAAATGGAGCACATCAACAAACTCGAAAGTGCAGTCTCCATCGATAACGATCCAATGTCTGGAAGTATACAGAATCCGGGGCTCAATGAAATTAATGAATATCAGGCTTTGTCTTATGCACGCGATCGGCATTCTTCAGGGGACGACAATGAACGTGCTGGTGATTATGGTAGAAACGAGAGACAAAGAGAAATTGTAAAAGCAGCTTGGACAAAAGTAAAGTCGAATCAACTCGTGGCGATTCCCGCAGCAGTATTTGCAGCCTCTGTATATGCTGAAACTAATATATCTCCCAAATTACTCATAACACTCCTTCAAACGATGATGGAAAACAACGCAGAAATGATTGATATGGCAATTCCTGTTGAAGGTAAATTTTGGGCAGCATGGATTGAAGAGGATACCAAAACAAAGTACTCTAGCGATGAATTGTTTGACAAATACGAAAGCGAGAAAGAAAAATTTGAAGAGGATCAAGCAGACGATTCTGCAAGTTCGGGATCTGGAGATCCATCTCCCACACCTGCACCTGCACCCACACCTGCAGCCACACAAGAAGACAAGCAGGAGTTTCCAAGTTATGAAACATGGAGATTAAGAAAGGGTTATGCAAGTGTTATTGATTGGTCACAGAAAAACATTAATGCATTACACGAATTCTTAGGAAGCAACTAATGAATATGGATGGAGCAGAGATAAAAAAGCTATCACAGCTTACAAAGGGAGAAACAGCGATAGTATTTTGCCTTGTGCGGAGTATGAATATCAAAACTTCTACCAATAATAAATCATATGGTGACTATACACTCTGCGATGCATCCGGTGAAATGAACGCAAAGCTTTGGGATGTTAGCGATGAAGATGCATGTCCTAAAGTAGGCGATGTCATTAAGGTCAAAGGATTGGTTACAGAGTGGCAAAACAATCTACAACTAAGGATGGACAAGTTTCGCCCAGTTTCAGATGAAGATGAAGTAGATTTATCTCAGATGATTCCATCTGCACCCTATCCTCCGGAGGAAATGCTTGCAACCATTAAAGAATATCTTGCTAAGATAAAAGATGATAGCATACGAAAGCTGACAGTTGAAGTGCTTAGAGAATACGCAGAATATCTTCCCTTGCATCCCGCTGCGCTTCACAATCATCATGCGATACGATCTGGGCTTTTATATCACACTACCACGATGCTCAAAGCAGCAGATGCTTTGCATACAGTATATCCTGATCTAGATTATGATTTGGTGTATGCTGGAGTAATCATGCATGACATCTGTAAAACGGTGGAAATCAATGCAGAAAATGCAGGTATTGCAACTGAGTACTCTCGCGATGGATTGCTATTGGGTCATATTGTACAAGGAATCATTGCAATTGAAAAAGCAGGTGAAAAAGTTGGATGTGATCAAGAAAAGATTGCTATGATACAGCATATGCTTCTGTCGCATCATTATGAGCCTGAATTTGGATCTCCAAGAAGACCAATGTTTCCAGAAGCAGAGTTAGTACACTATCTAGATATGATTGACACACGCATGTATGATATGGACAAAGCATTAGGCGATGTGGAAGAAGGAAAGTTTTCTCCTTCGATATGGACACTTCATAAAAGACGACTGTACAAAAAGACGTTTTGAACAAAATCAATAATCAATTAAGAACAGCGGATACCGTTGTTCTTTTAAATTAGAGGCAATTTACTAAACTACTGTATATATAGTATAATGAGATTATGAAAAGAAATGAAAACAAAAAAAAGAAAAGCTCAAAACTATCAAGGATACTTGGGATTTTTGCAATATTATTGATTGTAGCTGCAATGTCATTGCTTGGATGGAGGTTATGGCAACTTGGTTTACAGACTACAACAGAAAAGGATGTAAGAAGTTTATATAATCCTGATGCAACCAACACACCCACTCCAGATGCAACTGCAACAGCTTATTTGAGACCGGGAGAGCCCACACCAGCACCCACTGCGACACCACAACCATTTGTTATTCCAAAGTTTCAGCAACTCGTTGAAACCAACCCCGACACAGTAGGCTGGCTTCGTATTCCCAATACTAATATTGACCATGTAGTAATGCAAGGAGATGACAATTATTATTACCTTGATCATACCTTCTTTGAAGATAAGGCAACTGCAGGATCTATGACATTGGACTTTAGGGTTGATATAGCAGACCTTAGTGGCAATGTGCTTTTATATGGTCATCATATGCAGGTAGGCAGTATGCTTAATTCACTTGAAAAATATAGAAATGAAAAGTTTTATATCAATAATCCAATCCTATATTTCGACACCATATACGAGGAAGCGCAATGGGAAGTTTTTTCTGCATACGTTCAAAGCAATCGCTTTAACTTCTTCAAGACTGACTTTGAAACCAGAGATTATTATTTTAAGTATATTAAAGCATTGCAAAGAGAAAGCATCTACGAAACAGGTATTGAACTTTCACCTGATGACATCATCCTTACACTATCAACCTGTGTTTACGATTTTGAAGATGCACGGATGGTGGTACATGCACGGCGCAAGAACCTAATACCTGATGAAAACTACGACTGATCAGAGCACTCAAAATATTACTATTTCACCGTGAGATTATACACAAATATAGTCACATATGTATTGATATGTTCCTAAATTTATTTAATAATCTCACAATGTCTAGTAGTTATTTTGAGCACTCTGATGGCTTTCATGAAATATCATATAGTAGATTTATTTGCATGGTTCTTGTATGATCATGCTTAATGAATAAGTATATTAACCTCGCACCACCTATAAATATTTTGAGCACTCTGATGGTTTTTGTGAAATATCATACAGTATCATTATGTACACAGTTCTTGTAGTAATACACCCAATGAAATTAACTAATAACCTCACAATGTCTAGTAGTTATTTTGAGCACTTTGATGGCTTCTGAAAAATATCATACAATAGCTTTATTTACATAGTTCTTGTATTAACATGCTTAACGAATCTATTTATTAATCTCACACCGCATATTAACGATTTAAAGCAATTTGATGATAATCAATGTATAATCGTTGTTTGAATCACACTGACTACAGATTTAAGATTCATAGTTTAAGTTTTTACTCCTTCATACTTCTCAACTTCAATAATATCTTGATATAGTACTTCACAAATATGTTCAAATCATGTTACAATAACATATCCCAATAATAGGAGAAACCATGGCAATGGAAACCATCATCATTTTAGTATTACTTGTGATTAATGTTGCATTAATCATTTTTCTGATACTAAAAAAAGGTACTTCCGGCGATGATGTTAAAAAAGAAAACAATCTATTACGTCGCATGATATCTGAGGAATTTCAACAAAGCAGGCAAGAGATATCAAAAGTCAATCGTGAAGATAGACAAGAACAATACAAGAATTTTGAGAGTCTTTCAAAAAGCATATTTGAACGTTGGACAGAACGCAACCTCATCGACTCAAAACGGGATGAAGCGGGAGCGCAACGCATATCCAATGTTGCAAAGGATAATGAAATTCGCATGACACGTCTTGAAGAGCAAGTTTCAAAGAGATTGGATGAAATGCGCAAGACTGTAGATGAGCAGCTTAACGAAACATTGCAGAAGCGTGTTTCAGCATCATTTGAGCAGGTTACAAAGCAATTAACACAGCTATATTCCTCGCTATCAAAAGTGGACACCGATATGGCATCTTTGCAAAAGGTATTCTCTGGTGTTAAAACACGAGGTGTTTGGGGCGAAATAATGTTGATTGCCTTACTTGAGCAGATTCTGACACCACAACAGTTTGTAAAGAATGCAAAAATCAATCCCAATAAGCAAAACTATGTAGAAGTGGCTGTTCGTATGCCGGGTAATGATGGAGAAAACGATGTATTGTTACCAATTGATTCAAAGTTTCCGGTTGAAGATTATCAGCGTTTAATTGACGCAAGAGAAAACGGAGACAAGGTTGCAGAGCTTGAAGCAGATCGTGCTTTGACTGCACGCATTAAGTCACAAGCAAAAGACATCAGAGATAAATATATTGATCCACCATACTCGACTGATTTTGCAATTATGTATCTTCCTGCAGAAGGACTTTTTGCAGAAGCATTACGTGTACCAGGGCTTACTGAAACACTGCAAGTACAGTACAAGGTCACTGTATGTGGTCCCACAACGCTTGCAGCGTTATTGAATAGTTTGAAGATGGGATTTACAACACTAGCCATACAGAAAAAATCCGGAGAAGTGTGGCGACTATTGGCAGCTGTCAAAAAAACCATCAATATTCACCAAAGCAATCTACAAAAAGCATATCGAAATATGCAGACATCAGTAAATGCACTTGACGATGCTCAAAAAAATATAGGAACCATTAACAATCGTCTACGTTCAGTTGAGGAGATTCCAACCGCTGAGGTAGACGAATTGATACCTGGAATAAAGGATGAAAGCGGTACTTAATGAATAATGCACTGTTTGCCCCATTAGCAAACTCGGGGCAATTTCAGCGGATTATGGACTTCATACGAGGGGGGCAGTCGCCCTGCTCGGCATTTGGTGTGTCTGGATCTTATAAGCACTATCTATACTCCACGATTGTACAATCGGTAAAAAACCCTATTCTAATCATTACTCCCAATCATATAATA
>JAGLOK010000242.1 GCA_023139005.1 Clostridiales bacterium
TTGATGTTACTCATGAAATCGGAGACAAGAAGCTTCAAAGTGTTCAGATGCACTTAACGTATAACCCTGAGGATCTATCGCGCGCAGATATTATCATTGTGGCAGTACCCACTCCAATTGACGATGCAAAGACGCCAGACTTTACACCTCTTGTGAAATCATCTGAAACAGTAGGCAAACATATGAAAAAGGGATGTATCGTCGTATATGAATCCACTGTATATCCGGGTGCTACAGAGGAAATCTGTGTTCCGATACTTGAAGAATACTCAAATTTGCGATACAAAAATGACTTTACTGTAGGATACTCCCCTGAGCGTATTAATCCTGCGGACAAAGTACATCGTCTTGAAACTATTATTAAGGTGGTATCCGGAAGTGATGCTGAAACATTAGATACACTTGATGCACTGTATTCTTCCATAATTGATGCTGGAATTCACAGAGCATCAACCATCAAGGTTGCAGAAGCTGCAAAGGTTATTGAAAATGCACAACGCGACATCAATATCGCATTCATCAATGAAATCGCTATGATATTCAACGGGCTTAATATAGATACGACAGAAGTACTGGCAGCTGCCGGAACCAAGTGGAACTTCCTAGATTATAAGCCGGGGTTAGTCGGTGGTCACTGCATTGGTGTTGATCCGTATTACTTAGCATACAAAGCACAAAAAGAAGGCTACTATCCACAAATGATCCTTGCAGGGCGCAGAATCAATGACGAGATGGGGGCATATGTTGCATCTCAAGCGGTCAAAAAACTCATCGCAGAAGGCAACGCAGTACGTGGTGCAAAAGCATTAATCTTAGGCTTTACATTCAAAGAAAATGTAGGCGATGTGCGTAATACAAAAGTAATTGACATCGTGAATGAACTGGAATCGTATGGTATGGATATTATGGTAAGCGACTGCTATGCAAACAAACAAGAATGCATGAATGAATACGGCATAATGCTTGCAGAAATCGACAAATGCTTACCTGTAGATATCGTTATCTGCGCAGTAGGTCACGATGAATATAAAGCAATTGCCTTAGCGGATATGAAAAAATGGTTTACAAATGCCGGCGTGTTGATTGATGTAAAAGGAATCTACAGTCCAAAAGAAGCAGCCAAACAATCCATATCCTATTGGCGACTATAGCAGTGAAACCCAAACAAATTGTCAAAAGGATAATCGTGATTTTTACTATAATCATCATATTGATAGCCCTCACTATCGGTGCAATTAATGTCTATATCCTACAAAAAGGCGCAAAATACTTTACAACCCTAGATAAAATAGAAGGCACGTATGATTGCGCGATTGTTCCGGGAGCAAAAGTATTTGAAAACCAAATCAGCTTCATGCTACAAGATCGGTTGAACTGTGCATACACACTCTTTATAGGGGGGCATGTAAAAAAGATATTGGTATCCGGTGATCATGGTGAAAATGACTATGATGAAGCCAATGCTATGAGAAACTATCTATTGGATAAAGGAGTTCCTATCGAAGATATCTTTATGGATCATGCAGGATTTGACACATATGCAACAATGACCCGTGCAAAAGAAATATTTCAAGTAGAAAGTGCTGTTATTTGCACACAAAAATATCACTTGTATCGAGCAAGCTACATTGCACAGAAAAAGGGGATTGAAATCCAAGCCATTCCTTGTGATGTATATATCTCTGTGAAACTTCCGTATTTCAAATTACGAGAGGTCGCAGCGCGGGTTAAGGCATTTTGGGAAGTGGAAATATCAAACCCCAAACCCATGCTTGGAGATGCAATACCAATATCCGGTGATGGAAGAGCAACCGAAGATGGAAAGAGCTAGATTTTGATTGTTCTAACTACACTATCGCTAGCAACAGCCCTTGCAATGGATGCCTTTGCAGCATCCTTATCTCTAGGTGCATGCATACGCGACAAAAAGACGCAGAGAAGGATTGCACTGTACTGTGCAGTGTTCTTTGGCTTTTTCCAGTTTGCAATGGTCGCTATCGGATGGCTATTGGCAGGAACCTTTGCCTCTGCTATTTCTTCATTTGATCACTATATCGCATTTGGACTATTGCTATTTATCGGAGGTAGGATGCTCTATGAAGCCATCAAAGGTGAGGGCAACATGCCACTTTATAGCATCAAAGCAATACTCATTTTAGCACTTGCAACATCGATTGATGCCATGGCAGCAGGGATCTCTCAACGTGCAATAGGTGAACCGCTCCTTATATTGGCAATACTCACCGGAGTCATCACATTTGCATTCTCGGGTTTAGGTGTATTGATCGCCTGCAAACTCAGTAGTGAAAAATACGCCAGAATATTCGATGCCATTGGTGGCGTTGTACTCATAGCATTGGGTATAAAAATACTAATTGAACATCTGGCACAATAGAAAGAAGAGATTATGAAATATCCCAAAAAAATAGAAGAGTATCAGCAACGTATCAACAGCTTTGCAAAGCTTAAGACTGAAATGGGTGCACAAGGTGTTGACGAGAAACTTGATGAAGTGAGAGAATTTCTTGCGCTAAAGCTTCAAGAAATTGCAGACCTAAAAGAAGCACCGGAAAGAGCCAATGAGCCCAACATGCTTAAGGAGATTGAAACAGCTTCTCCAAAAGAAAAAACTATCATTCAAAAAAAACTCTCTGATAAAGAATATTTATGTAAACTAAAAGGCGCCATGATTGGACGTTTTGCTGGATGTGCACTGGGTGCACCGGTTGAAGGATATTCACTTGCACAAATTGAGAAACTTGCACAAACCCTTGAGATGGATTTCCCACCGACTGATTACTGGAAAGATGCATTTGATCCATACTCACAACGTTACAAGGTCAGTAAGGCAAAAGATTTTACATTAGGTCACATGCATGCATTGCCACCGGATGATGACATTGCCTATACCTTTTTGTCATTATTGGTCTTGGAGACCTACGGCAAAGACTTCACAACAGCAGACGTTGGTGAAGCGTGGATGAAATATCTAACCATTGACTGTACGTATACTGCAGAACGCATTGCGTTGAAAAACCTGATGGTTGGGATTCCTGCGGAGACTGCAGGCGAGGTGTTAAACCATGGAATAGAGCTCATCGGTGCCAGCATTCGCTGTGATGGATTTGCTTATGTCAATCCACTAAACCCAAAGCGCGCAAGTGAATTTGCATATCGCGATGCGTATTTGTCACACAGAAGAAGTGGTGTGTATTCTGCGATGTATTTTGCTACGGTGATTGCTGCTGCTTTTGGTACAGGGTCTATTATGGATGCTTTGCAGATTGGATTGGAGTATATTCCAGAGGATTGTGAGTTCTCTCGACAAATAAGATGGGCGCTAACGATATCTTCTGATGTAAAAGACTACCGCACAGCACATAAATTAGTATCAGAAAGATTTGCAGGAATGGACCTTGTTCACGCCATCAACAATGCGTGCTTGACCGCTTGGGGCGCACTGCTTGGGGAACGTGACTTTGCCGTCGGAATATCTCAAACTGTTGCAATGGGATATGATAATGATTGTACAGCAGCGACCGTTGGGAGCATATTGGGTGCGTTCTTGGGAATTGACGCTATCGATGAGAAATGGTACTCACCATGGAACAATACTGCAATATCCTACTTAAACGGAATTGATCGTTTTGATATTAACGATATTATCAATCGATTTTATAATATCAGAAAGAGTTTTAAATAATATACAAGGGAGAATAACATGAAAAAAATCAACGCAATTGAATATTCTGCTGAAATCCTAGAAGGGTTTAAGGCAGGTGGTGTTTTCTTGAACAGCAAGCTAGGAGATAAAATCAATACCATGACCATGGGCTGGGGCTCACTGTCTGTCTACTGGGGCATGCCCATACTCATCGCACCGGTGAGGATATCACGTCACAGCCATCATATGATTGATGAAAGTGGTGTGTTCACAGTGAGCATCCCTGCAAAAGGCATGCTTAAAAAAGAATTGAGTGTATGTGGCTCTCAATCGGGGCGAGATATTGGTAAGTTTGATACATACAATATCACAGCACAGCAAGGACAAGTCGTGAATTGCCCTGTGGTGGGAGAAGCACGTATACAAATCGAGTGTAAGGTAGTTGCTAAAACACAGCTTCCTGCAAAAAAAATGACGCAGTCCATCATCGATAAATGGTATGATGGCACCATGCAGGACGGGGATTATCATACATTGTTTTTTGGCGAAATTGTGGATGCATACATTATCGATTAATATAAATAACAGATAAAATCAAGTCTTCCACCGACATGTGCGGGGGAAGTCCTAATATAGTATTTTCATTCACTAACAAACGTGCGTTTCGAAATCGAAATTGTTTATTTTAGATTCTCCGAGTTCAAACACTTCAATTCATCCAATACAAATAATCCATCTTTTCTGATGAGTACATCATCAAAGTAAATCTCCCCACCGCCATATTCGGGGGTTTGGATAAGGATTAGGTCCCAATGGATTGCGGAGTTGTTGCCGTTATCGGCTTCGTCGTAACAATTCCCGGGCGTCAAGTGGATAGAGCCTGCAATTTTTTCATCAAACAAAATATCCTTCATAGGCTTTGTGATGAAGGGATTGACGCCAAATGCGAACTCGCCAATATAACGTGCACCTTCATCGGTGTCTAAAACTTTGTTGATAGCCTCCGGTAGGTTGGAATCCGCTTTGATAATCTTCCCATCCTTAAACTCAAATGAAATATTTTCATAGGTCACCCCTTGATAGAGTGCTGGAGTATTGTATGAAAGTGTACCATTGATAGAGTCTTTTACGGGTGCTGTGAACACTTCGCCATCGGGGATGTTGATAGTTCCTGCACAAGCAACAGACGCGATACCTTTGATTGAAAAAGTTAAATCGGTACCTGGACCTTTGATATGCACTTTGTCTGTTTTATCCATGAGTGATGTGAGAGATTGCATTGCTTTTCCCATCTTTGAGTAATCCAAACAACATACATCAAAATAGTAGTCCTCAAAAGTCTCTGTAGACATGTTAGCCATCTGAGCCATGGAAGCAGAAGGATAGCGTAGCACCACCCATTTGGTGTCTGGAATGCGTGCACCCCAGTGTACTTTTTTGCCGTATATGGACATATATTGTTCCATCTTGTCTGCGGGAACATCCGATAGCTCTGCAGAATTAGCACCGCCACGTATTCCGATATAGGCATCCATCTTTTGCATCAACTGAAAATCCACATCTGCCATGATTTCAAGATTTTGCTTGTTTGCACCTTTAAGCAATGCACGCATCACATTGCTGTTTCGCATGTGTACAAATGGATTAGCATCTGCTGCATATGCTTCATTGACCAATTGAGATGCCATCTCGTAGTGATCTCCAAAGACTTCAATGAGTACATTCTCGCCTTTTTTCAGTCTGCAAGAATAGTTGATGAGGTTGTATGAAAGTGTTTTAATTCTTGGATCGAGCATGGTATTCTCCTTAATATGATTATAGATTTAAGTATATAATGAATAAGATGTCATAGCAAGAAATCATAGTTATATTAAAAATACATGAAACTTCTGTAAATAGGCTTTCACTGCTTTATTGTTACCACTTTTTTATGATATAATACAAATCTATTAATTTTGTGTTTAGGAATTATATGCCAC
>JAGLOK010000243.1 GCA_023139005.1 Clostridiales bacterium
TTCGTGTAGAATATATTCATATCTATTTAGGAATTATACATAATTTATGAAAGCAATCATTATAACATTTTCAGGTACTGGAAATACGTATATTACAAATACTTGTATTGCAGAAACCTTGAATCAAAAAGATGTCAAAACAGATCACTTCAGATTAGAGAAGATTGATGATATACTAGATACTATTCATTTTGAGGAATACAATCTTATAATTATTGGCTATCCCATTCATGCATTCAATGCACCACAAAACGTTGTAGAATTAGCTAAAAAACTACCAAAGGCTACAGGGCAAAGAGTATATATTACAAAAACATCCGGAGAACCCTTTTGGTTTAATGACGCATCTTCTTATTTATTATACAAACACTTATCCAAAAAAGGGTATAATGTGATATCTGAGAAACATTTTTTGATGCCATACAATATAATGTTTCGCTATAAGGATGCACTAGTTAAACAAATGTACCGAGTTATGCAGAAAATGGCAGTAAATTTTACGGAAAAGATGTTAACAGAAAATACGAGTACAATTCACTATTCTTTAGCGGGTAGGGGGATCTCTTTTCTTTTTAGAATACAATGGTTAGGCGCACGCTTAAATGGATTACTTTATTCTGCAAACCAAAAGAAATGCACATTTTGCAAAATATGTGCGAAGAATTGTCCTGCAAATAATATTGAAGTGCATAACTCGAAAGTACAATTTCATAGCCATTGCATGATGTGCATGCGATGTGTTCAAAACTGTCCAACTGAGGCAATAAGCATCGGAATCTTAAGATTTTGGGCAGTAAAAGGTAAGTATGACTTTAAAAGAATACTTAGTGATACCAGTATAAAGGGCAACTATATCAATAAAAATACCAAAGGTTACTTCAAATTATTTAGAAAGTACTATAGTAAGTTTTATGAATATTAGAAGCAACTTTTCCCTCTGTTTCTATTGCAGTTCTCATCTGTTTTTCCGCATTTATAGCATATCTCATTTGTAAGCATCTTGTTTTCTTCGAATTCTTTGATATTTTCTAGAGTGACATTTGCAATGCTCTCGAGTGCTTCTTTTGTAAAGAATCCTTGATGTGCAGTCACAAGCACATTGTGTAGCGTAAGTAGACGTGCGAGAGTATCGTCTTCTAAAATATCACTGGACATATCTTCAAAGAAATAGGAACTCTCTTCTTCGTATACGTCAAGACCTGCACCACCGAGCTGTTTGGATTTGAGTCCTTCGATTAGATCCAACGTATTGATTAGTCCACCTCTGGAGGTGTTGATGATTATAGCGCCTTGTTTCATTTGCTGAATGCTCTCTGAATTAATAATATGCTTTGTAGACTTTGTAAGAGGACAATGCAGAGAGATGATATCCGACTTTTTGTAGAGTTCATCAAGTGATACAATTTTCACGTCTTCAATCTTTGCGGGGAAGGGATCGTATGCCAAAACTTTCATCCCGAAGCCTTTGCAGATATCAATAAAAACTCTACCTATTCTACCGGTACCGACAACACCAGCAGTCTTACCGAAGAGATCAAACCCCAACAGTCCGTTGATGCTAAAATTACCTTCTCTGGTTCTGTTGAATGCACGAAATATTTTTCTATTGACTCCTAGCAGTAATGCCATTGCATGCTCTGCTACTGCATAAGGTGAATACTGTGGTACGCGAACAACGTGAAGCTTATCAAATGCTGATTTGAAGTCTACATTGTTGTATCCTGCACACCGCATTGCTAATAGGCCAACGCCAACGTCATTAAGTATGTTGATGGTTTGTGTGTCTATAACATCATTGACAAATGCACATGCGACATCATATCCCTTGGCAAGGACTGCAGTATCTGCATTGAGTTTATCTTCAAAGAATTTAATCTTATAATTGTATTTTTCATTGTTTATTTTTTCAAACCATATTTTGTCGTATGGCTTTGTATCATAAAAAGCGATTTTCATAAATTACTCCTTTCACTTATTATTATATCCTACCATAATAGTAGGGAATAAGCAACCAATATATGGTTCTGTTAATTACTATAAAAAATTATGATATTATATAAAATATAGCAAATGAAAGTAGCTGTTTTGTAAGATTTCTTTTTATATAAATTATATTGTGAAAACTGAGGGAGAATATTGTAATTTCATACGATTATACTTTTGACTAATAAGCAAGTGTTTGGTAAACTATAACACGGTCAAATAAGAATAAAATTAAAAATATTTAATTTAAGGAGATATATATGTTTACAATCGAAGTAATTAGAGGACGAGAGATCATTGACTCTAGAGGCAACCCCACAGTAGAAGTGGAAGTAGAACTTGCAGGTGGTGCAATCGGGCGTGCAGCAGTACCATCTGGTGCATCAACAGGTGCTTTTGAGGCAGTAGAACTGCGCGATGGCGACAAAAATCGTTATCTTGGTAGAGGTGTACTAAAAGCGGTTGAAAACGTCAACAACCAAATCGCACAAGCAATAGAAGGTATGTATGCATTAGATCAAGTAGCAGTAGATAATGCAATGATCGAACTTGATGGAACAGAAAACAAATCTGTATTGGGTGCAAACGCTATGCTGGGTGTATCCATGGCAGTTGCAAAAGCTGCTGCAATTCAAGCAGAAGTTCCTCTATATAAATACTTAGGTGGTATCAATGCAAAGACACTACCAGTTCCTATGATGAACATCTTGAACGGCGGAAAGCACGCAGACAACAGCGTAAACATTCAAGAGTTTATGATTATGCCAGTTGGTGCGAAGACATTTAAGCAATGTTTACAAATGAGCACAGAAGTATTTCATAACTTGAAAAAAGTACTGCAAGATAAGGGTTATAGCACAGCAGTTGGCGATGAAGGTGGATTTGCACCTAATTTGAAAACAGATGAAGAAGCACTGCAACTCATTGTTGAAGCCATCAAAAAGGCGAACTACGTGCCTGGTACAGATTTCATGATCGCGATGGACCCTGCTGCTACTGAAATGTATGAAGAAGCAAAGAAAAAAGGACAAGAAGGCAATTATTATTTCTGGAAGAGCGATATAATGATGACTAAACAAGAAATCGTAGACTATTGGAAAGATCTTTGTGAGAAATATCCAGTCATATCCCTAGAAGATGGCGTGTCAGAAGAAGATTGGGAAGCGTGGAAGATGCTAACCGATGCAATCGGCGACACAGTGCAAATCGTAGGGGATGATTTATTTGTAACCAATACAAAGCGTTTGAAAAAAGGCATTGATATGGGTGTATGTAATTCGATACTAATCAAAGTAAATCAAATAGGTACACTCACTGAGACATTTGATGCTATACAGATGGCAAACCGTGCAGGCTATACTGCAGTTGTATCACACAGATCAGGAGAAACTGAAGATGTAACCATAGCAGATATCGTGGTCGCGATGAATGCAGGTCAAATCAAAACAGGTGCTCCGAGCCGTACAGACCGTGTTGCAAAATATAACCAACTCCTTCGTATAGAAGAAGAACTGGGTTCACAAGCTGAGTATCCAGGTTTAAATGCATGGTTTAATCTGAAAAATAAATAGAAACATATAGAAACATAATAACTAGCTCTGATGATATCGGGGCTAGTTTGTTCTTGTCTAACAAAACCACACGCTATGAAGTGCACTTCGCTGACGGGTGGTAGTGATTATTCGTCGGTGGTATCTGTAGTAGGTTCTTCTGGTGTTTCCTCTTCAATTGGATAGATGAAACGACCTATTAGATGTGGATAGTTTTCATATACTCCTGCAACATCAGCATAGACATCATATTGTTCTCCAATCTCAAAATCATGTCTACCATTGTATTCAATCATTATATAATTAACAACATCTGTGCCTACATCAAATTTGTACATTCTGGATGTTTCTGTCTCAATACGCGAATGTACTGTGCCAGTGCATTTAAATATACGACCGACTATAGAGCCTGCCATTGTGTTTAGCTGTTCAAAGTCCATCTTATGTGCCACCCGTGTATATGTATGATGATTAGGAACTCGATCTATTCGATGTACTAAAGTAGATGATTTACCATCGGGTGATGTTGCAATGATTTCAATTTCATTCCAGCCATATTTATTGAGACTATAGGTGAACTTAAATGTACCGTCTTCTTCAATATCGACCTCAGCAGCAAGTTTAAATGTATCAACATAGACATCGGTTTCCGGCTCTACAACACCTTTAATAATGACCTTCTCTGTTCTGCTAATCGATGGAGGCGAAGTAAGGCTAATAGGCACATCAAGCTCTGGGTGTTCTATAAAGATTACTTTCTCAACTTTCTGATGCTTGTATGTTTCAACAGATATTAGAATTTCATTAACTCCTGGATTTAGGTTTACAAACATAGAGACATAACCTTCAGAATCAACTATGTCAGTTTTGTTTTGATCGGCAATTAATACACGACTACGTGTTTCAACTTT
>JAGLOK010000244.1 GCA_023139005.1 Clostridiales bacterium
AGATTTATACAAGGAGGTATTTGCATCATGATGAAATTGATGAAATATGAATTCTTAAGAAGAAAGAGACTATTAATATCGGTATTATTGGTTATCGTGTTTTTGGAAGCTGCAATATATACGGGACTTCATCTCGGTGGTAATTGGTACATCATGTCTCTTGCATTCTTTTTTATACTATGTGTAGGTGGAATGCTATTTCCATTCATTGATGTTGTATCAAACTACTTTTCGGACTTCAAAAACAAGAATGGCTATATGCTATATCTTACACCTAACACTGGCGGTAAAATCATTGGATCAAAGGCATTATTTGCTTTGATCGAAGTAATTGCTATAATGCTGATACTTTGGGGCGTTGTTTCATTGGACTTAAATCTTCTTTCAAGGCTATTTCCTAATAATGTGAAGCCACTTTTAGCTGAGGCTGCAAATGGATTTCAAATTGCATTCAATGTTGACAAAGTCACTTTCTGGACGGTTAGTCCTATGATATTGATAGCTATCATGCAATACTTTACAAACATGATGATTGCAATACTTTCAATAACTATTGCAAAGACAGTTCTTTCAAACAAGGACTTCAACTGGTTATTTGCTTTGGTATTCTACTTTGGCGTAGCATTTGCAATGCAAACAGTAAATGCAGGAGCTTTAGCATTATTTGGATTTGCAGGAGATATGATCAATGTAATGAAAGCCAACAGCGAGACGATGCCACATATTATGAGATATCTTATGGTTGGCGCAGGAATGTATGCAATATGGTCATTTGCATCCATTTTCATATCCAGTAAGCTATTGAATAAGAGAACAGATCTGTAGAGAAAAAAATATAATAGATAAATAAAAAGGGATTGAAATTAAATCCCTTTTTTGTTGCTAAATCAAATTTATTACTTGCCCTCTAGAGGATTTACGGGCTTACCGTCAACACGTATCTCAAAGTGTAAGTGACTACCAGATGAGATTCCGGTGTTTCCTACCAATGCGATAATCTGTCCTGCTTTTACCTTTTCTCCTTTTTTGACCAGTAACTGACTGCAGTGTCCATAGCGTGTTTCAACACCACCATCGTGCTGTATTTTGACATATAGTCCATAGCCTCTAGCTGTTCCTGCGGTTCTTACAGTGCCTGGTTTGCTGGCGTAAATAGGAGTTCCACTTGGTGCTCCCATATCAATACCATTGTGATATTTTGATGCACCTGCAATTCCTGTATCACGGGGACCAAACCTACTGGTGATGCGGTATGTACCGCTTTTTAGTGGCATTGGCCACTTTCCTTCCAACGCTAAGGTCAGTTCCTTTGGAACGGATTTAGTGCCTTTTATGATGACTTCTGTTTGAGTGTCTACAAGGACATCTTCTTCAATTGGATGATAGTCTACCTCAATACCGTTGACAAAAGTAATTTCTGCTTTTACACGACTGAGTCCTGACACGCCTTCATGTAGTACTTTCTTTTCTGTGGTGTACATTGTATCGTCCTTGATATATTCTGTTTCAAATGGAACCTCTTGTACTCTGTCGATGACTTGTTTAAAGCGAATGCTTAATGAGTTTTTGGGAACTACAACAAGCAGCTTATCACCTGGATATATTTTATCCGAGTCAGTAAGATGTGGGTTTGCAATACGAATATCGGATACTTTGATACCTTCATGTTTTGCAATCCTTGCAAGAGCATCTCCTGTTACAACTTGATGCCATTTGAGCTCCACTCCTGGACCTATGGTCAAGTTTTCAAGCGCAGTATCTTGGTCGATAATGCTTTGATAATCCGCAGGACCTTCTTCGACACGAACATCTTCAACAAAGTTAATATCAGTAAAAAGTGTGCCCTCTTCCTCAATACGATATGGTGCTAAGGCCATGTCTAAAACCCAATCTGCTTCTTCGCGTGTTTTAACTACTGCAGCCGGCCAGTCGTTGACGTAGATGGTTGTAGCGATGACTTTTACTTCAATGTTATCTTCTATAAAACTGGTAAATACTTCAGCTGGGCAGATGTGCTTTGCGCTGGTTTGAATTTCTTTGTATTCTATTTCTATTTGATCAGTGACATCCATGTTGTATGCTTCTGCTAATAGTTGTCTCATATCTGCAAGATGGGCATCTACCTCTGTGGGGTTATCAACGACCCCTACAGACTTACCACACAAGAATACTTCGTAGCCTGTGGAGTATTCTGCTTTTGCAGTCATGGGAATGAGAACTGAACCAGCAATAATGAGCGCTACTAGAACAGCTACAATCGTAATAATACGCGGTATGCTAACTAATGACTTTTTTTTACGATAGCTTTTATCGCGCTCAGGGCGCTCAGGAAAGTCAAGGTCACGATAATGACGTTTGTCATATTTGGACTCTTTTGCTTTGCGTGCTTTATTCTTGTTTTGTGGATTATAATATCGCATTGTACTCCCGATTAATACATAGTATATTAAACATGCTGTATTACACAATAAAGCACGTAACATATCTGTAATACAATAATAATACTTTTGTCTATTATTTTCAAGTAAAATATTTAAGAATCCATCTTTGTTTAGAGATAAAAATTAAATAGTCATATTTATATTACAGTTTGTTTCTTGTTGGAAAATAATCAAAATGTTATACTATATTTCTTAGGACTATGCATAATAATCAATAAAAGGACGAATGAATGATTTATAAAAAATACGGAAAATTAGGTATCCAAGTGTCTGCTGTCGGTTTTGGTGGTATGCAATTTGATCTGGAAAAATCTAATGAGGAAAATGCAGAACTATTGCTCTATGCAAAAGAACAAGGAATCACATGCTTTGATACTGCACCTGGATATTGTCAAGATCAAAGCGAGGATATCTTTGGACTGGCACTTCCACAAATGAAGCGAGAACAATTTTATGTATCCACAAAGAGAACGCCACAACATGGAAAAAACAAACAAGAGCATTTGGATTTCGTAAAAAAATCATTGGACAGGCTCAAAGTAGATTCGATTGACTTCTTCCACATATGGTGCTTAAGAAAGCCTGAACATTACAAAGAAGCTTTTATATCTGGACAATATGATGCATTACAAGAAGCCAAGCAACAAGGATTGATCAAACATATTGTTTGCTCTTCTCATCAACCGGGTAGTCAAATTCGTGATATTGCAGAAGATGGTAAAGTCGATGGTATACTGATGGGAATCAATATACTAAACTTCCCCTATCGTTGGGACGGGGTACAAGCCTGTACAGACAATGGTATTGCAGTAGTTGCGATGAATCCACTATCAGGAGGTGCGATTCCGAGCAATGAAGAGCGGCTTTCATTTCTTTGTGAAGGCAATGAGACACCTACAGAGGCAGCATTGCGTTTTGCAATTGCTACGCCTGAGATTACGATTGCATTGGTAGGATTTACAACAAAGCAGCAAATTGACATGGCGGTAAGGGTTGCCGATACTGCGCAACCAACTTCTAAAGCACAACTCGATAAAATTACCCAAAGCGTTGGAAAGAATATGGACTATGTGTGTACCGGTTGTGGATATTGCCTACCTTGTCCTGTGGATATCAACATCCCTGCAAACATGCAAGTCTATAATGATAAGCAGATGTTTGGTAAAAGTGACGAGGATATGATTAAGTCCATGAAGTTTCAAAACAATTTTGGATTGTTTGTCGCATCCAAAGCCCATGCAAAAGAATGCATACAGTGCGGTCAATGTGAAAGTGCATGTACGCAACACCTCAATATCATTGAACGCCTTGAAGAAATCGCAGAGTGGGAAAACAAAGCAGATATATAAACAAGTATTCTCATTGGCAACATACAAAGAACAGAAGACACCTCGAATTCATTTCGAGGTGTTTGTGCATTATTTTATTACAGTACTTTGCAAGCGAAAATCGCTGGGAAGCACGAGAATCTCTGATTCGGAGTTCACAGCGATTTTTAAGATATTCGATTCAGGATTCACTTTATCTGAATCGAAACTCACGTAAGTGAGGCTAAAACATCTTTCTCTTCCACAACCAAAACGCAGCAAGCACTGTGACACCGATGGCGATGGACGAAACAATGATAAATCCAGTTGGAGTATCGCTCCAAGGAACGTTGACATTCATTCCCCAAGCACTGGTTACCAAAGTGGGAAGTGAAATGACAATGGTAATAGTTGCTAAAAACTTCATAACGATTGATAAATTGTTGGATATAATCGAAGCATACGCATCCATCATACCGGACAAAATATCGCGGTAAATCGAACACATTTCAATGGCCTGCTTGTTTTCAATAATAACATCATCCAACAGCTCTTCATCATCAGGGTATTTTTTTATGAAATTCACTTTCATGAGTTTTTCCATGACGATTTCATTTCCTTTGAGTGAAGTGGAGAAGTATACCAAGGATTTTTCCAATGCCATTAATTTAAAAAGTTCTTTGTTTCGATAGCTTTTTTGCATTTCACCATGCAATGTGTTGGATGATTGATCAATATTTCTAAGATATCGAAGGTACATCGCAGCATTTCGATACAATAATTGAAAGACAAATCGAGTTTTTTTATTGGTGTAAAAATCTTTGATCTTCTGGTCAAGAAACATCATAATCAAAGGACTTTCAACTAACGTAACTGTGATAATATAATCTTCATTTTGAACAATGCCCAATGGGAGCGTATTGTACACAGTAGTTTTGCCATCTACTAATACATATGGAATGTCGACAATAATTAATGTCGTATTTTCTTCAAATTCAATACGTGCACGTTCTTCATCATCTA
Source organism: Clostridiales bacterium (assembly GCA_023139005.1). GTDB lineage: Bacteria > Bacillota > Clostridia > Christensenellales > UMGS416 > JAGLOK01. Next base: position 4,772 of record JAGLOK010000244.1, read on the forward strand.
GTGCAGTCTTGAGCATTTCTGCATCTGTATTTGTAACTTTTGAAATTTCTAGAATTTCATCAATTGTAGGTGCTGTTAGATGAATCCAACAGCCTTTTTCAGGTACGTCAAGAGTTTGTTGCATACCATTGACGGTTTTGAGTATAGTTATCATGATAATGACCTCCCTTTTACAGTAGACTACTGCGAAAGAGTAGGTTTATTTGTAATGTGAGTATAAACCGTCAACTAACGCAGCGATAATTTTGTTTTGCTCTCGATTTCCAGGATCTGCGTCCATTACGCGGTTCACCTCCTAATTTGATGTTTGATAAGTCAATTCAAGTATTTATTATATGCGCAGTCTACTTGATTTGCAACATAATGTTCCCACGGTATTATACATTGTCAAATGATCCGT
>JAGLOK010000245.1 GCA_023139005.1 Clostridiales bacterium
GTGCTTTTTGCGCTCTATCGGCCATGCCATCTAGTATGAGGATGATCTTTTTCACTATCTTTTCTTCTTCCCGCGATTCATATATTCATCGACTAACTCTACCATGTTTTTGGGCATCTCAGATGGTACGGGAAATACACATGCATTGATGATACGATTGCAGAATACCTTGAGAAACTCTGCTGTATTTTTTAGGCTATCTGCAGAAATATAGTCTAGCACATCATTGCGCGAGTGTGTAAAGATAGCACCTGCTGCACCAAAACGTGCAAAGCTAACTGCGGGAATACCCTTGTATGCAAATGGCGTCGAATCACTGGAGTAGACCTGTTGTGTTGTCAATATGGAATGTCCGACTTCGTTGGCAAGGTAGTCGATCATATTTTTCAGACTGATATCGGCTGTCACCATCGCTTTTTCCTCGCCCAATATAGCACCTGCCATATCGACGTTAATCACTAGCTTCAATTTCTTTAATTTCTTCTTATTCTTCTTGATATATGCTTTGCTACCCAGTAGTCCTCTTTCCTCTGCGCCAAACCACATAAATTGTACTGTACGCTTCGGTGGATATTTAGTGTAGTATCGCAACATCTCCATGATAATCACAGAGCCTGCACCATTGTCATATACTCCTGGGGTATTGGGCGTACTGTCATAATGTGCAACGATTGCAATCTTCTCATCCGGGAATTCTGTGCCCTTGATTTCTACTAGGACGTTTTGAGAATCCACTTCATTTTCCTCTTGTATGAGCGTCAATCGCACTTTGGTTGCTTTTCCTTTGACCATATCCATCGCGTCTTTGACACGTATCATTACTCCGGGGATAATGCCGGACTTCATATGATTTTTTCGAAGTGAACGTACAGCGATATCTGATTTGTCTACTTCATCTAGTACAGATCCGCTAAAGGTGATAAACCCTTTGGCACCTGCCTTGACAATATCCTCATATACCTTGTAGGTAAGGCTTGTATTCAATAGTACAATCTTATCTTTTGCTTGCACTAAGTCGACATCATCTGCATGCTGGACATATGCAAACTCTGATACAAGTCCTGCATCGGGTGTGCTGCCGGAGAGTCCGTATGCTGTCGCCTCATATGTTGCCTTGTAGGGCGCAAGTACTTCTAATTGTACTTTCTCAATATTGCTTTCTTTGATCTTGAATGCATCCAACTGTCCTTTGTGTCCAATGCTTTTTACTTCATCGAGTAAGATGTTTGCAGCCTTCAGTTCTTCTTTTGAGCCACCAGTACGAACAAATCCAATCTTTTTCAACAATTCAAATGCGCGTTTTCCGTTTGTTTCCATAAAATTACCTCAATACTAAAAGTGATAAGAACCATTTTATCATATTTCCTTTGTAATTGTTATGTTGAATTTGCATCGAATGTGGATTCTTGATATCTGATGCGATGTTATAAAAAGACTTCCCTTGTTGAGAGAAGTCTGTATTGGACTAGAAATTTGTTTTGTTTGTTCTGCTAGCTAGAAATTCTAGTATCATTCTACAGGTTCACTTGAGCTCTCAGAATAATTTATCGAACCACCAGTTTCAGCATATACAAATTGCGAGGTTGTCATTTTTACAGTATTTCCTCCGTTAACTGTATAAAGGTAACTATAGACAAACTCATATTCTGGATACCCATCTATGACATAAAGATCCTTTGATAAAATGGTGAAGTCCACGTCATCACCGTAATACTCTGTAAATGATGTTATTAATTCTTCTTCTGCTTTATCTATATCTACAACGTAAAATTCACTCGCTATAGTTTTAATTGCAATTTCATATTCACCATTATTTATTTGTGAGACCGAAATTAAATATTCCCTATAACATTCTTTATTTCTTTTTTCAAAATCTTCTATATATATAAATCTGTTCATATACGATTCATCTGCTTGAATATGCTCCTGCTCTATCAATGAAAGCTTTGAAGGATCTACTATCTGCTTTTCATCCAGCAAGTATTGGTAAGCTCTATCACGTGCTTCATCTAAGCTTATAACATAATCAGTGCCCACTATGAGCGGTGTAACATATACACCTGCAAATCGTCCTTCTCCATCTATCTCTACATGCACTGATTGCTTCCAATCTATATTTTTATGATATATTTCTCCTTCGATTGCATAGCTATTATTATTATAATCTGTCGATATTATTTTAATCTTGTTGGTATTTACATTAGGGAAATATTCTTTAATATACTCCAACGCTTTCCTGTTTGCGTCTTTTTCAGATATAGGTCCAACTAGAATTTTATTTTTCTTATGAAATCCCCAATCTAAAATACCAATAAGTGATACATCAGATGCTAGAATATAATAAAAATATCCTTTATCACTACTAAAGAAAAGGATTTCATCCTCGTAGTATTTTTTGCAAAAATTATATTGTATCACTTCATCTTCAGCTGTTTTGTAATTATTCATTGCTATCATTGCATCATCAACTGATATCAGCTTTTGGATATCGTATGCTGATTTGGCGCGAAAAGATTCAATCTCATCATCTGATATTTGATATGTTTTTGTTATCTCAGTATTTGTTGTTCCACTGTTTACTGTCTCAGGCTCTTCACCTTTGGGTATGGTGGTACAACTAACCAATAAAACTGTTGCAATCATAACCATTATTATACCAACTGCTATTATGCTTTTCTTATTGAAATCTCTAATCATTTTGAGTCTCTCCTTTAGTTTTTTCCCATTCTTCCCCGCCATATTGACTGTCATGATTCCTGGCATTCTGCTTAATTGTTTGGATGATGTCTGCGCCAATACCTTTCCATAGGATAGATGCTTGCTTTGATCGAGCTTCATCAATACTCTTTCATCACATGCAAGCTCTATATCCTGTCGGATGATGGGCTTCAATAGGTGTAGTATGGGGTTGAACCAATGGATACACAGTACACATTCAATCAGCCATAGGTACAGTATGTCCTTTTTCTTATAGTGCATCAGTTCATGCCTGAAGATAAGCTTCAACTGCTCTGGATTGATATTTTGTTGATTGTCAGGCAGTACGATGGTGGGATGATAGATGCCCACTAAAGCAGGGGTAGCAATGCTCATACCTGTTTTGAGCCCTATCTTTCGCTTAATACCCATGTCCTTTTTGACTTCTTCAAGCAAGTCGCACACAGATTTCTCATGGACTTGTTTGAGTGATGAAATATTTTTCGCAAGCAGTACATAGCGATAAATCAGAAACATCACCGATGCGACGATTCCGCAAAGATAAATGACTATTGCGACCACATTCCAATCGATGGGTGTTCTTACCTGTCTTGAGTCTATAGGAATACTTACATCTTTGTTAACAATAAAGGCAAATGGATTGTCTTCATCCGATACATTAGTTGAGTTTTCCATCCCCACATCGGGTTTTTCTATCAATTTTGCTTCTGAGGTAGATGCATGATTTTCTTCTTCAACAGAGATGCTGATTGTTGGCAGTTTCATATTTCCTTCAAACAAAGTGTAAAGACTTACTTCGCTATTAGGCAGTGTTGGTGCCAGTAGGCGTATCATGAGCAATAGCCATACAATGCTCCGCCACCATGCACCGGCGTTTTTGTTGAATACCTTTCTAAGCAGCACTACAACAAGTGCAACACCGGTGCACATCGCAGAAATTAAGCTCAGGTTTTTGAGTAATTCATTCATTATGAGTCAATCCTTTTTTTGATATCTTTTAGTATATCCATGACTTCATCGATGTCGCCTGCCGATAAGTCTTCTGCATCTATGAGTGCTGCCATCAATTTTTTGGGAGAGGAGTGAAATCTATTC
>JAGLOK010000246.1 GCA_023139005.1 Clostridiales bacterium
TGGGAATTACGAGACCTTAGTGAGAACATAACAAGGATGAAAGTTGATGCGAGCACAAAATCAGATGATTTAACGATTGAATTTTTGCAGATCATGATGGATAATTCACTTGTTATTGCTTCGGAAATCGATACACATGAAGACTTTAGAAATGAACTTTCTTGGTTAAGAATGCAAGTTGTTATCGATAGATTTGTTTTTGAAAACCTCGATAAACCAAAAGAAGATATTCGGAATGCGATGCAATATCGAATGGGAATCGACCTTTTGGAGATAGAAAAAAAATATTATTCGTTAGATCAAATAGAAGTGTTGCAGAAAATGCAAGAAATTGAGGACAAACTAACGAGAATTGATAAGATGATTATTGATAATGATTACATCGAATTCTATCTGTTTAAGTTAGAAACATTAGAAGAAGGCTACCTGAGTAATCTTGAGAAAATAAAAGTGCTCGAAAAAGACATTTTGGAAAACCCTGAAAATGAAATGATGTATAGCGAACAGATTGAGTCATACAAGAAAGCTAATGTTGGACTTCAAGAAATAGAAAAACTAGCATATGAGTACAGAATTGAACATGACATAGCCCCGCGATCTGGTGATTGGAGAGATGTTGCAGTTGGGACTAAAACGAACGCACAAAACCAATTATTGTATGATACTATGTCGTCAGAAGAACAATTTGAGGCAAATGATCATTTGAAAAGAGAACACAAGACTTATTCAACCTATAAGAAATTTTGGCAAAAACAACAAGATGAGCTTACAAAAAAGATATATATAGCAGAACGTTCTCTAGACTCTATGAAACCGGATATGGAGTATGTAGTTGATGGCGCAAGAAAGAATGTTGTTACATTCTTATCCTATTCTATGTTGATAGCAATCTTCGGGGTTATCATTGGCGGTGGACTGATTGCAAGAGAATTTCAATCTGGTACAGTACGATTGCTATTGATTCGTCCAAAGAGTCGCGTGAAGATACTGTTATCTAAATTCTTAGCGTTGATTGCGATATGCTTCGCACTATATATAGCATCGGCTATTTTGAATATGATTGCAAATGGAATTGTATTTGGATTCAATGACTTTGCGTATCCAAATTATACGATATCAAGTGGTGTCAATGGGATTGGTTTCTTTTCATTCTTCGCACCGAAGTTCTTGATATGCTTTATTACAGTGTTTTTTGCGTGTGCAACAGCATATTTCCTGTCCGTATCAACCAAGAACACGGCACTGTCTGTTGCTATTCCGTTGGTTCTATTTGTAGGATCACTTATTATCATGCAGTATGTAATGTACAATCCACAATATAGTTGGCTCATATATACACCACTACCATATATAAATCTAGCAAGCTTTTACACAGTAGATTCAATGTATACAATGTATAATAAAGTTCAGCCAAATCTTGCAATAGGGTTACCGATGATTATAGTTTTATCGTTCGCGTTTATTGTGATTGGAACCTATATTGGCAAGAAGCGAGATATTGCAAACTAATAAACGTAAAAATATGCAAATGACCGGGAAAAATGAGGAATAAGATGAGCGAAGAGAATGATTTCTTAAAATCGTATAATCAGAAAGATAACCTTGATGAAAAAGAGAGTGTGCCAGCGAAAGAGGATGCAGCTTTATCCAATAAAGAAAATAATGATATGGTGTATCATCAAAAAAGCACGTTCCAATCATCAAGGCATAATAATTCGACAAACTACGATTCATCTTCAAAAAGAAACTATCGTGATGCACGAAGTTCAAAAAACACTATCGCAGTCATACTAACGATAGTATCTGTCACTCTTGTTATTATCATGCTAGTGGCGATTGGTGCAAACAAGATTGAAATCCCATCATTTTCAGGATGGAGCAGAAACGACTTTATGCTATGGGCAAGTGAAAATGAAGTCATTACCCAAATAGACGATCAATATAGCGAGACTATTACAATAGATATGATTATCTCCCAGAGCTTCATGCAAGGCGAGAAAATCAAAAAGGGTGACTTTGTAAGAGTTGCAATATCCAAGGGCCCCGACTTGACCGTTAAACTACAACTGCCTGATGTCATGAATATGACAATGACAGAGATTCAAAGCTGGGCAGATAAAAACTTCATGACCAAGGTACGAATAACAACTGAAAATAGTGAGACTATTAAAAGTGGAAATGTTATAAAATATGAGATTAATGACAACACGGTAGTCGATCAGGTAAAGCGAGATACACCGATTTATATTGTTGTTTCAAAGGGTCCGAGTAAGGACGGTGCAAAAGAAATTGAAATACCGGATTTTAGAACATTGGGTATATCAGAAACAATGATATTTGTACAAGAAAACGGTTTGGATATTATTATTGATAAACAATACGATGAATATATACCTAAAGATAGTATAATATCTCAAAGTGAAAAACCGAAGTCGTTGCTAAAAGCAGGAGATCAAATACGGATTATTGTTTCACTAGGCAGAAAGACACTAATGATAAGCTTTAAAGGACTGACCAAGGCGGAGGCGTTGTCTAAAGCTGCAAAATTAGGTATCAGTGCTGCAATATCCGAAAGGTACTCATCGTCTTCTGAAGGAAGAATGATTTGGCAGAGCGTGGAAGAAGGCACAGAAATAACCGAAGACACACAACTCGAACTCAAGTACTCTTTGGGTAGCAAAATTGCAGTAGGTAACAATATTGGACAAAAGAAAATCATTCTTGAGCAATGGTTAGTACAAGAAAATGCACTTGGTGCACGTCTGAGCATAAAAACAACATACACCCAAAACAGTGCAACCAGCGGGACGATACTACAGCAAACACCTAAAGATGCCTTTGTTTCAAGAGATACTGTCATTAGTATCATAGTATCATCTGGTAGTGTTTTATTTGTTCCTGACTTTGTTGCCCCGTTGGGATCCGGATATGATACTGCAATAACAAGAGATAAAGCGTTAGAAATGATAGCGGGAATGGATATTGTTATAATATTTATATCAGAAGAGAACGTGCAAAGATTGCCAGGTGAAGTCTGGAACCAAAGCATTGCACCCGGAACTGAAATCACAGCGGGAACATCTTTAGTATTGAAGTATAGACCTCAAGGTACGACGATTGATATACCAAACTTTGTCGGTAAAACACCTGTTGAAGTGATAGCGATGTCACAATATAATCTACTTCACGTGACGTTTGTTCAAGGAGACTACAGCTACCTGAATGCAGGAAAGGTATACAGTCAATCTATTGCTGCAAATACTACAATGGCTCAAGGTACGGCGATTACGCTTTACACAAGTCCTGAAATTCTGGTACTTGTGCCGGACTTTTCGGGAATGACACAAGCTGATGTACTAGCATCAGATGATTATGAGAAATTCGATATAACATTCGTACAAGGCGACAGTACCGATCCCGGAGTCGAAACAGGCAAAATGTATGACCAATCAATAAATGCGGGACAATCTGTCTTAAAAGGAAGTCCAATTACATTAACTTATGGTCCATAACAAAAAATAGCTAAGAAAAAGATGGTATTCTAGTTGGTTTAAGATATAATACTGTATGTCTGGAATGTAGTTTTCATCAAAATATAATCAACACATGGATAATACTTACAAGGAATCGGTAAATCTGTCAAGAAAATTGATATTCACGTAGAATAATTCTTGACATGGTTAATAAATAATGATAAATTGTATAGGGTGTCTAGAAACCCGAAACGGGAGGCACTTTTTTTAATGGAGGTATAAGCTTGAAAA
>JAGLOK010000247.1 GCA_023139005.1 Clostridiales bacterium
CTCAATAGAGTCGGATATGTTCATTTCGGGCATCCATGGCATCGCACCACCAGTTGAGCGCATCTCATCATTACGTCGCATAAACTCATTAACTTGTGCTACAGCTGGAGTATCTTCTGACTTGAGTGCCTGTGCTTTGACTTCCATCTTCTCCTTGCCGGTTGCACGTTTGAATGCATTTGCGATATCTTCAACAGCTGTTTCTTCCATATCGCCTTCACCCTTTAAGTCATCAGGAAGTTCAGAATCTACACGAGTAAAACGTGTACCTTCACTTTTCATCTCCATGAAAGAGATAAAATGTGGATCAATCGGTGTATCCAACACAAGCGATTTCAGTTTTGCTTCTTCATACATCTTGATATAGGGTGCTTGACCATGAATATCGTTGACATAGTAAACAATATTCTCGTGACGTTCTTTACAGTCTGTTAGATACTCGTTAAGAGTGATATATCCATCAGAAGCCTGTTTGTAAATAATACTATCTTTTACTTTATCATAGAACTTTTCATCTTTTAATGAACCATACTTAACAAAAACGTGAATGTCTTCCCAATAGTTTTCATACTCATCACGCTTTGTATTGAACATTGAATTGAGTCGATCTGCGACTTTGCGTGTGATATATGATGGGATTCGTTGAACTTCCTTGTCGCTTTGTAAGAACGAACGAGATACATTAAGCGGAAGATCCGGACAATCAATCACCCCTTTAAGCATGAGTAGGAACTCAGGGATAACTTCTTTGATATTGTCTGCTACATAAACTTGATTGTTGTAGAGCTTGATGCTGCCTTCGATTGAACTAAACGGTTGGTTCATCTTAGGAAAATAAAGTATTCCTTGAAGCTTGAATGGATAGTCCACATTTAGATGAATCCAAAACAATGGTTCTGTGAAGTCTTTAAAAACTTTGCGATAGAAATCCTTGTACTCTTCATCCGTACAATCAGTTGGGGACTTCAGCCATAGTGGTGTAGTGTCATTGATTGGTTTTGGTTTGATGACTTTATCAGCTTTATCTTTTTCGAGTTTCTCGCCTACTTTTTTCAGATAAATTGAATAGGGGAGGAAAGAACAATACTTGTCTAATATTTCTTTGACTTTAAACTTATCCAAGAACTCTTTGCCTTCATCGCCCATGTGCAAGGTTACGACGGTGCCTCTATCTTTTTTCTTTGAGATGTCCATTGTGTATGCAGTGTCGCCTTTGCATGTCCACTTAACAGCTTCAGAACCGTCTATATAAGATAATGTTTCTATAGTCACTCTATCTGACACCATGAATGCAGAATAGAAGCCTAAACCGAAATGACCTATTATTTGCTCTCCATCTGTGGTGCTTTTAAATTTCTCCAAGAAATCTTCCGCACTGGAAAATGCGACTTGATTGATGTACTTCTTGACTTCATCAGAAGTCATTCCGAGACCATTATCTTTAAATGATAAAGTGGATTTCTTTTCATCAATAATCACATCGATGCGATAAGACTCAGCATCAATATTTGCTTCACCCATAGAATTGAGCTTTTTGAGCTTTGTAATAGCGTCACAACTGTTACTAATGAGTTCTCTTACAAAAATGTCTCTATCTGAATAGAGCCATTTTTTTATGATAGGAAATATATTCTCGCTATGAATTTCAATATTTCCTTTTTCTTTGGTTGTTGGTTTTTTCTCTGACATTTGTTCCTCCAAAATAACTGATATATTTTATTACATATTATTTTATAAACATTATCTCGTCAAGTCAACATTCAACAAAGAAAATAACACTAATTTACAATATGTACATATGCATGTATTTGTTATCGATGAAATCAAAGACTACATATATAACTAAGGAGATTAGCTTATTAAGAAAAAAACATCAAGAAGAACATCACTTCTAATTGTCGCTCTTTTATACAAAACACGTAATCATTATTGCGCTATTTATATTGACATAATACGAATTCATTGACACCAATATACAAAAGTGCTAAAATCAAAGACGAAAAAAGAGCTTTCGCTTTTATTTTTTAAACAAAATGTAAGTACTTACATTTTAGAAAAATCATTTTATAGGTGGAGAAATAATGAAACTAAAAAAAGACTTCAAATATTCTTTAGTTATTCCAACAAGCATGGGTGTGCGCATCACTCCTGTCAACGGACAACCGGTGCATATATCGGATAATTTCATGATGCAGGTGACATCTGCAGAATCCAATGTTGCCAGTGTATCATCATACCTGGGATTATCGGTAAAAGTACTTACAACATTTGTTAAGGGTTCACCAATAGCTGATAAAATAAAAAGAGACTTACGTGAACGGTTCATGGAATATGAAGGTAAAGAAGTTGACGCAGGAGGTCCTTGGGGATACCGACATCAAATCAATATCGCAGATAGTGGATTTGGAACAAGAGGTCCAAGAGTATGCAATGATAGAGCAGGAGAAGTAGGCAGAACACTAAATGTTAAAGACTTTAACTTAAATAAACTATTTGGCGATGATGGTGTTCAAATATTACATCTGTCAGGACTCATTGCAGCACTGTCGCCCGAAACTGGGGAATTCTGCTTGGCACTTGCAAAAGAAGCAAAAAAGCATGGAACGTTGATATCATGTGACCTGAATCACAGAGCTTCATTTTGGGAAGGACGAGAAGAGGAACTCAGAGATATTTTCATTCAAATTACACAAATAGCAGACATCATGATTGGCAATGAAGAAGATTTCCAACTGTGTCTTGGTATAAAAGGGCCTGAAGCAGGTGGATCAGACATCACAGCAAAAATCGAAAGCTTTAAGGGAATGATTAAAAATGTAAAAGAAGTTTTCGCATCACCATCTGTGATCGCAACCACTTTAAGACAGGTAGAACATGCAAATCTACACAATTGGGGAGCGATTGTATGGGAAAATGATAATTGGCACACGGTAGAGCCAAAGCCAATTCCTGTACTTGATAGAATTGGTGGTGGTGATGGATTTGTAGGTGGTATGCTCTATGCAATTCTTAAAGGATGGTCATCTGAAAAGTGGATACAGTTCGGTTGGGCTAATGGGGCACTGACTACGACTCTGTATTCAGACTATTCGCAACCTGCGGATGAAGAGCAAAT
>JAGLOK010000248.1 GCA_023139005.1 Clostridiales bacterium
TACCTTTGCTGTCTTCCATGTAGAGGTTAGCTGATGTAAACACCTGCTCTCCGCTTTTTGCATCATTATATAACAATCTGTCTTCTTTGAGTACTACATTTAGATTCTTTGTTGTGATATCAAATGTAAACTCATTTGTCGTGGGTTTTTTGTTGAACACGATATCTTCTTTGATGCTATGCTCACGAATGGTATATGCAACATCGATATCAGGCATTGCATCTTGATAGATGACAACAGTCGGATCTTCTGCATACATATCATGGAATGTGGACTTCCCTCTTTCCATGTTGATTGCTTTGGATGCCACTGCATCAGACTTGCTATTGTTCATGGAAAAGCTAATTGCATAGTCATCTTGTTCGATCTTAACCATCTCCTGCGCTTTGCCTTTGTCTGCAAAGTACACATTCCAGCTGTTCTCACCATTTTTGTACTTGTACCCTTGGTTCTTCGCACCATCAATGTCCTTGACCTTGATGTCGATAGGCACAACTTTACCTGCGTTATTTTTATAATGGATGTCTGTTGCAAACAGCTCATGCTGTACGGTACCATCTGACATCGCATACGCTCTGCTGCTGAGTGTTCTTTGCCCTTCGAGTTCATGCAGACGTTTTGAATCTTCTTTGGGTTCTGCATTGTCTCCTGCGTTGGCAGTAATACCTGCAAACAATAATATCGCTGCAATAAGTACTGACAGTATTATTTTTGTTCTTTTCATACTAGCTCCTTGTTTGTTAAATATTTGAGCCTTTTATGATATAATCTTTATAGTCCTTACGTTTCCGTTCATCGCCGGCTCAAGGCGATAGGTGCCAACCTTCGGTTATTGTAAGGACTTTTTATATAGCTTTAAAAATAATCACCACCCTTCTTGATAATTGTAATCTTTTTGTTATTATTTTGTAATCTGTGTTGGGATTTTCGTAATATTATTGTAGCCTATATATCTTATTTTGTCAATGGTTCTATTTTCTGCTTTTTTTGTTTTTTAATGTTTTTCGTTGCATTTTTTCAGAAAAAGCCACTATATGTTAGATGGTTGAAAAGTAAAAATAGTTGCATGTTTTTTGATGTTTGTAGATTCTCATAAGAAACTTGTCAATATTATGTAAATATCCATACTTGATATTTCAATCCTAGTTTGCTATTGATATATTGTTTTAATTTATTATCTTGGTATATGGCAGAAAATAGAAAGCAACGTCACATTCGACGTTGCTTTCTATTTGTTACTCTAATAATTTTAATTGATTTGTCGCCCTCAATACAGTTGACTTCATAAGTTGCCCAATCGTCGCCTCAATACAGTCGCCTTAGTCGTCGTCCTCTTCGTCTTCGTCGTCTTCCTCTTTGTAACGGTCGTCCTGTTCATCTTCTTCATGATCGTCGTCTTCGTCATGCTCATCTTCCTCATGATCGTCGTCTTCATCGTCGTCGCCTGTATCTTGAAGTACAACAGTTGCAGAGGATGTTGCATCCTCGCCACCGCCGCCGGTAGTTCCGCCATCAGAAGGTGGTGCAATAGTTTCTTGTGTTGTTGCAGAAGAGGTTGCATCCGTATCACCGGAGCCTGTCTGTGTTCCTGCTCCTAAAGTTTCTTCAGTCGTTGCAGAAGAAGTCGCATCCGTTCCATCAACCAAAGTGCCTGTTCCATCTTCTACAATCTCTTGTGTTGCAGCAGTTACTGCATCAATCAAGTCAGATTCTGCGCCCGATTCAATCATCTCAAGAGCTAAAGTAGCAACTGATATGGCATCAATGCCCAATATATTGGCTTCTTTTGCCGCCTCATACGCCAAGCGTGTTGATTCTAAAATATCGCCGTTTTCAAAATAATCTTCCTTGTACAATACAAATGCCTTAATCACCATGGTCTTGATGGTTTCTGCATCTAAAGTGACGCGCAACGCATCTGTCTCCTTGTTGTTATCAAGAAGCGCAATTGTTTCTAAGATTTTTGTCTGCATTTGTGCGATATCAGTTATAACCACTTCAGTTCTTGAATCGTCTTTTTTGAGTGCTTGTTGCTTAATGTGTTCATTGGCTTGTATGATAAGCTCTACGCTTTGTTTCAATAGATAATCAGCCCATGCATCGTCATCTGCAAATCTCATGATTTGAGATTCCATCAATCGCCGCCCTGCATAGCGCACCATCACCTTTGCTTTTGCGATGTCACGGAATGTGTTTTCCATTCGCACTTCTTCTAAGAATATCTTTGCAGGGTAGAAAAATGAGCCCGGCAATACGGTAATGCTCGGGGTGTCTGCTTTGGCACTTGTTTCATCAAGCACGATTGTGACTGTGGTGAACACCAGAAGTGCAGCTATGAAAATTATAAATATCTTTTTCATTGAATCAATTCCTATGTTTTCTCTAAGCACTAATGCTTATACTTTGTTTTTTATGAGTTCGTCGCTTTAGGTTAATTGTATATCGTATCTGTGATTTGCTTTATAAATCTGCTTTTACGACACTTTTTTATGTGATACTATGTTCGTATCTTAATAAGTCATTTGCATTCGTCATTTCATACTATAATTCATTTGACCCTTCATTATGATTAAGTTTTTGAATCTATCTTTATTATTCTATTCCTTATGCATAACCTCCGAGTACTAATCCTCTTGAGTTGTTCTCTATAGGTTAATCCTTCTGACTAGTTTGCGCATCTGCTTTTAAGGTATTGTTTGTGTGGAATCATTCTGTATTGATCCTCTTGAATCAGCCTTCATTGTTTGTTCTCTACAGGTTAATCCTTCTGACTTGTTTGTGCATCTGCTTTCAAAGGTATTGCTTGTGTAGAATCATTCTGCATTGATCCTATTAAACCAGTCCTCTTCGGTTGTTCTCTCCAGGTTAACCCTTTTGAGTTTTCCTTGTAATATAACCAGTATGTTTTGGTTTATTTGTGCATCTGCTTTTGAGGTATTGCTTATGTGGGATCATTCTGTGTTGATCCTATTAAACCAGTCCTCTTTTGTTGTTCTCTCCAAGTTAACCCTTTTGATTTGATTATACATCTGCTTTGAGGTATTGCGTGTGTGGGATTAATCAGTGTTGATCCTATTAAACCAGTCCT
>JAGLOK010000249.1 GCA_023139005.1 Clostridiales bacterium
GTTCTCCATCTCCAAGTAATACAAAGACCTTGCTCTCCATCCCATCAAGTCTCATGCCCAGCGCCATTCCTATGCCAACAGATAGACCGTGTCCAAGCGATCCTGTTGAAAAATCAATCCCAGTTGTCTTTGTCATGCATGGATGTCCCTGCAGGCTGGCACCCTTTTTTCTCAAACAGCCTAACTCTTTTTGAGGGAAGTATCCTTTGTTTGCAAGCACAGCATATAGTCCCGGAGATGCATGTCCTTTTGAAAGAATGAACCGATCTCTGTCTTTTTTATCAGAATCATTTGGATCAATATTCATGACCTCATAATATAACGAAATAAGGATTTCGAGTTCTGACATTGAGCCCCCAGCATGTCCTGAGCCTGCTTCATAGAGCATATCAAGAATTTCTCTCCTGATTTTCTTTGCTAAGTTTTTATACATTTTCTTTTTTTCTTCATTCATTATTGTATTTCCATACCTTAATATTTTATGTTTAATATGTTCAATCGATCAATGAGTATTGATTTCATATTTTCGTTTTCTAAAGTATTGACATCCAACAATTTTAACAAATTCGGATGTCTAAAGATGTGTGCAAAAAATTCATCGTCCATTTTCTCTACAATCTTATCAAATGAGATATGAAAATCTTTGGATAGCTTTGATAAATACTGTCTGCTCTCTGCTTGAGATTCTTTTCTATGGGCGGGATATCCACATGCATGCTCCGGCTCAAATAGCTTTTTAAAGATAAACTTCAAGTTTTGACCCCCTGCCCAACCATAGCCTTTATTTAAAGGCAATGAAATGCAGTTTCCTCCATTAATCTGCGTAAAAAGCCAACCATCAAGCGGTTCGCAGATAAGACCACAAAAGACATCGGGATATTGCATCACAGAGTTAAGATATCCTTGCCCTGTGCCACATCCGCCGACGACAAAGTCAACTCGTTTTGTATTGAGTAACAATGCCGAGATAAAGCCTGTGTGTATGTAGGTCAACACACTTTTTTCATCCGGAGATGTCATGCCCACATTGAATATTTCACATTCCTTGCCCTTGAGCGCTGCGATAATATCTGGATTTTTGGCGCAAGCACTGACTTCATTTATAATTGCAATTTTCAATTTTGGCTCCTTATCCTGTTGAGTATTGTTCAACACGTTTCTTATTGCTCAACAATCACATTTAGTATATAATACTAATATCAGCAAAGTCAACAAATTGGACAAACAAATTCTATATAAGAAATTTTGTTTCATATTGTTCAACTTTTCTGTAAAAATGTTCTAGAATCCTGATAAATACGGTAATATGACAAGACTAAGTTAAGGAGAAATTCGTTGATTAAAACAATAGATAAAACAGTTGCAGTTCTTAATGCATTAAACGAACACAAAAGATTAGGTGTAACGCAGCTAGGTGTTATGCTAGATGAGGACAAGAGCACAATATATAGGATTCTTGCAACATTGGAAAAGCATGAACTGGTAAGCAAAAACCCCACATCAAAGAAATACAAATTGGGTTTAGGTCTTCTGAAATACTGTGCAACGATCTCCGCGGATTCTGATTTTGGGAAGATGTCACGTCCATATCTGCAGGAGCTAAAGAATATAACGAAAGAAAGTTCACACATATGTATATTAACGAAGAATGATACTGCAATATTCTTAGATAATATAAATCAGGATGCAGTACTCAACATCAACACACAAATAGGATCTATACAACCTTTGCATTGTGCAGCAGTAGCAAAAAGCATTGTTGCATTTCTTCCAGAAGCAAGATTAAATTCTATTATCAATAAAATTATCTTTACCCCTCTTACATCAAATACAATCACTTCAAAGGGTGCTTTCATGAAGCACTTAAGTGAAGTGCGTAGTCAAGGATATTCTACTGATGATGAAGAGGTTTATACTGGAGTCAGATGTGTGGCAGCTCCTATATATAATATTGATGGTGAAGTTTTTGCATCAGTAGGTGTTTCTGGTCCCACAACAAGAATCCACTTAGAAAATCTTGATTTCTATATCGAATCTGTCAAAAGCATAGCAGACAGTATCACAAAGCAAGTAAGCCTTTACTACAATAATTTTTAATACTAATGAATATACATAAAAAGAATTATTTACGTTATATCAGAAATAATTCTTTTCATTTGTAAATTTAAACTATTGTTATTCTTTTAGTAGTTCCATCCAAAGAATCCGAATGCTAGAATGTTTATAATGATTAGTATACAATAGATTATCGCTAACATTATTAGTTTTGCTTTCTTTGTTTTCAAGCTTGTTGTTACATCACATCCACCATAGAAAGGAGTAGCAGACTAATCATACATCATCTCTGCATAGGCTCTTACCATGCGTTCAGCTGAGAATTCATAGTGTGCATCGTGAATGCTCTGATACATCATCTCTATCCATTTTGCTCTATTGTTATAGTATGTAGGAATTATTTCATTCCGTAGTACTTCATACAAACTGCTTGAATCAATAGCGTTACAATCAGGTCCTTCATATCCATCACCTATCTGCCACCCATTGATACCATGATTACACATTTCAGGCCACCAGCCATCCAGTATTGAGAAATTTAATACACCATTCATCGCAGCCTTCATGCCTGAAGTGCCACTTGCTTCCTTTGGTCTAATTGGATTATTAAGCCATACATCACAACCCCTTGTTAGCATGCGCCCAATATCCATTCCATAGTTTTGAACAAATACTACACTTCCCGGATACTTTTTCTCCATCTTGTACAGATTCATAATAATCTTCTTTCCATCTGCATTATTTG
>JAGLOK010000025.1 GCA_023139005.1 Clostridiales bacterium
ATCAAAACAAAAAAAGCGAAGATAAGATAAAAGAGCTTCAGAAGTTCATCGCACGCTTTTCTGCAAATAAGTCTAAGTCCAAGCAAGCAACCTCTCGAAAGAAGCTGATTGAAAAGCTCACAGTGGATCAACTACCTGCATCATCACGTAAATATCCCTTTGTAGGGTTTCAGATAGACCGTGACTTGGGAAAAGACATCCTAACAGTTGATGGTATCAGCAAAACTATCGATGGTGTGAAGATATTAAACAACGTAACCTTTACCTTGGGTAGAGAGGACAAAGTTGCATTTGTTGGAGAACACGAGCTTGCAAATACTACACTATTTAAGATATTGATGGAAGAAATAGAGCCTGATGAAGGTACATTCAAATGGGGTGTTAGCACATCGCAGTCATACTTCCCGTTGGACAATACAGCGTTTTTCAATGATTCTAAGCTAGACATAATCGAATGGCTCAAGCAGTATTCAGAAGACACAACAGAAACATATCTACGTGGATTCCTAGGTAGGATGCTCTTTTCAGGTGATGATGTATTTAAACCCGTTAAGGTGCTCTCAGGTGGTGAGAAGGTACGGTGTATGCTATCTCGTGTGATGATGTTTAAAGCTAATGTTTTGGTAGTAGACCAACCCACAAATCACCTTGATTTGGAGTCCATCACAGCAGTCAATAACGGATTGATCGACTTCAAGGGCGTGATACTTTTATCATCACACGATCATCAGTTCATCCAGACTACAGCCAATCGTATCATAGAGCTTACCCTCGATGGCACAGTAGATAAGTTGCTGACATATGATGAATTTATTGAGCGTGGGAATTTGAAGTAGCATTATATAATTATAAGCAAATTGTAAAGATAGGAGTTCATGATGCCAAAGATATTCAATGAATACAATTTAGAATTCACTTTAAAAGACTCACCGATTCCTGAATTTGCATGGCATACAAGTCAAAACTTATCTAGCATCGTAAATTCTGAACACATGTATTTTGACGTTAGATCCCTTGACCCAGATAAGTATTCATATCCCTATCATTCGCACAGAAATGCAGAAGAAATGATTGTAGTCTTATCAGGAAAAGCTATGTTGAGAACACCTCAAGGCTTTCAGGAAATCAAAAAAGGAGATATCGTATTCTTCGAAAAAGGGGATACCGGAGCACATCAATTGCACAATCATACAGAAGAAGATTGTATGTATCTAGATATAAGAACAAAATCAGATATAGATATTTGTGATTATCCCGATACAGGTAAAGTTAACATTTTACCTTATATAGAGATATTCAAGAAAAACCAAAAGGTAGGATACTTTGATGGTGAAGAAAATGTTAAGGACAAATGGAAATAGGACGATATAGGAGCCGATATGGACATATCAAAGATACAGCACATCATAAAAGATGCAGACTACTTTTCGGGTGCAATCCACATTGTACAAGACGATAAGCCATTGATTCATGTTGCAAAGGGATACGCAAAAAGAGAAGATGAAATAGACAACAAATCCAATACAGCATTTGGTATCGCATCGGGAACCAAGGGCTTTACTGCACTTGCCATACTGACACTCATTGATGTAGGGAAGCTGTTGTTGGATGATGATGTATTTGAATTGTTGCATTATGACTTTCCGAATGTAAAAGGAAAAATCACAGTGCGTCACCTATTGAGTCATACATCAGGTATTTATGATTATTTTGATGAAGATGTGGTAGAAGATTTCGGGCAGTTATTTGAAAAAGTACCAATCCATAAGATACTCGGACCGTCGGATATGCTACCGCTACTAATCGAGGGAGAAAGCTATTTTAAGCCCGGTGAAAAGTTTAAATATTGCAACTCAGGCTTTGTGATATTGGGAATGTTAATTGAAACAGTATCCAAGATGACCTATAGTGATTATCTGGAGAGATACGTGATCAAGCCTTTAGGCTTAACACATACTGGGTGCTACAAAACCAATCAGTTGCCGGCAAACTGTGCTTGTGGCTATCTTCAGGATGAAAAGGGTGATTGGAAGTCCAACATCTTTGGAATTCCCATGACATGCACAGCCGACGGTGGGCTCTTCACCACAGCAGATGATATTTATAAGATGTGGCAGGGTTTCTTGCATGGTGACTTCATCAGTACAGCACTCAAAAATGAAGCACTGAAAGCACAAGCAACAAGAGGCGAGAATCGCTACTATGGGCTGGGATTCTATATTGATCATGATGAAAATGGTGTATTGAAAAGCTATTTCCTAGTGGGCGGCGATCCAGGCGTTGAATTTTACTCGTATTATTTTGTCAAGACCAATACGGTACTGACCATCCTTGCAAACAACTCCGATGGCGGATGGGAACTACTCAAGGCAATTAGGGAGCACATATAGGTAACAGTATCCCTGTTGCGAAGGAC
>JAGLOK010000250.1 GCA_023139005.1 Clostridiales bacterium
TGCTTTTTGATAATACCTTGAATGATAAACAGTATGCTGATAGCAACCATGATGTAATTAATGGCTGTTGCTGTGTACATCCCGTTTTGTATACTTTCAATCACTGTGTATCCTATGACAAAGACAAGCGATGCAATACCACCACCTATGGCATGAAGCCATGCGATCATTAAACAAATGATAATTGGTATCATCAGTGCCATAGTAATGATTGTCAAAACAGGTACGTCGTCAAACATCCTGTAAAACGGTGTGTTCAACACAAATCTCATTACAAACGCAATCACCAATATGATAATAACGCCACTTGCAATGATGAGCATCCATCGAAAGAATCTATATAAAATTGGTTTTTCTCTTTGCAACATACGATTACCCTACAAACATAATGAGGGCTGCAGATAGTACACCCCAAATAAGCATATCCACGATTAATGGAATATCTTTGAGTAGCGCAATCTCCGGTGCATCATGGTGTTGCTTTTTATCGGTAATATAAATGTAGCGAAATAGTCCAAACACAACAAACGGTAACGTAATCATCATAATCGCACCTACCGGTGAAAAGAATGTATATATCGCATAGGCAACTACAATTGATGGTGTGATGATAGAGAGCATCTCTTTGATAGACTCAACTGAATATTCCTTCAAGACCCCTCTGGTTTCTCCCCCATCGCCCAGTTTTTCCATCTCTCCACGTCGCTTGTTGAGTGCAAGGTACAAAGATAGTAACGCAGTACACAGCACCAACCATGGGGATATATTCACCTCAAGGGCTACGACACCTGCAATTGCACGAAGTACAAAGCCACTCATGATGATCATTACATCAATTATTACAATATTCTTCAGTACCAATGAGTATAGTATCATCATCACAATATAGCTTGCAATGCACAAAAACAGCCACAAGTTCACTGCAAAATAAGAAAGTGCGAATGCACCAAGCACCAATATAATCATAATGGCAATAGCAACCGGTACTTTCACTGCACCTGATGCAATCGGGCGCTTACATTTTTCCGGATGTGCAGCATCCTCTTTTCTGTCAATTGTATCGTTAAAAATATATATAGCAGAAGATGCTAAGCAAAACGATAAGATGGCAGCACCTGTGAGGATCCATGCATCAATGCTTGTAAACATCCCTGCAAAGATGATTCCTGCCAATACAAATATGTTCTTTATCCATTGCTTTACACGTAATAATTTGAATAATAATCTCATTTCTTATTTCCTACTTTCTTCATATCTTCATGAAGTATTCATTGTGTGGTTGCCCATAGTCTTTGCTATAAACGTTGTTTTCTTGCAGGCAATGCATCTTGTGCTGTCCTATAGTGCATCAGTACGTACTTGATTTGCATTACTTGAGGTTTGTCTTCCTTTACTTCTTCCTTGTAAATCGACCCTGCCTGCCTTCTGGATATCCATATAGAATCAGATAGTTGTTATATATCCAAAGCAATACGAAGAAGCTGACCATTATCTTGCCGGTATATAGATAGTCCAGTATCGCACATATCAAAAATGCGATTAATCCATAAAATACTGATATCTTGATCGCGGTTTTTTCATCATCTACCTTCTTTTTTATAATTTTATGACGATAGATCAATATTGGCAAAGAGTTGATTGCCAGCATATAAATAAGTGAAATGAAGAACTTGGCTGGGAAATACGTAGAGAAAAAAACATCCACAATTCCCGGAACAAAATTGATTATCAATATTACAACGATAATCACAACAACAGAAAAAATCGCAACAGCTTTTGTCATAAACTCCCTACTTCCTGATATGCTTTACATGCAGTTTCTTTGCCTTGGTGATGAAGTGCACACCAATAAACGAACGCCTGCATGTGCGTGTCGCTTGATTAAGTGCTCCGAGCAATCCATCCGGTGTCAGTTCAAATGGTGTATCGATATTCACATATGATCTGCCCAGTTCAAAGCGCGTATGTGCATCACTGCCGCATCCCATGATGATATCCTTATCTTTTGCCAAAGCAAGTGCTTTCCTGTCGTCTGCGGGATATACATTGCGTGAGTTGTACACTTCGATAATGTCCACTTTCTGAACAGCAACATCCAGTGCATCAGCTGTCAGTTTTGATGTTCTGAGCCTGTCTAATGGATGCGGTATATAAACAAGTCCACCTTGTGCGATGATAGCGTCCAGTGTCCAAGATATGCTTTGCAGAGGTTGTATTTTCTCTTTTAAGAAAATGCCAGTCACTTCCCCACTATCGGTTCTGATTTCCTCTCCGATGATGACCCTATCAGGGTATTCTTGGTTAAGTTCAGTGGCGCCAGATATTTCATTGTGATCTGAAAGTATGATACCATAATCAGTGTTCCTATCTAAAAATTGAGCAATCACATGTAGCTTCAAGTCACTATCCTTGGAGTGATTGGAGTGTGTGTGCATATCTAGTTTTGTGAAGTTACTCTGCATTGTTTTCCTCTTCAAGCTTTTTTGCTGCACGTTTCTTGAGCATCCTTTGTACCACAATCAATCCGATGATACCAATGACTACACCGAGCCATAAAGTTGATACTCGAGTGACTATAGTTGTAGCTGTTGCAAGCACTTTGTCTATATCAAAAAGTGCTTGTAGTACACCGAGTATGGAGCCTTCTGCTACTATGAGCCCACCGGGTAACATGGAAAGCGCTCCCACGAGTGATGATACCGATACTGTAAATATCGATCCCAGCACACTAAAGTCAACACCAAATGCTTTTAGCGCAAAAAAGACTACTAGTCCTTCAAAAAACCACGATACAGTGCCAATACCCACTGCAACACCCAATCTATCAATTCGTGTTAACTCATAGGTGTGTGTGTAAAAGTTTTCAAATGAATCTGCAAACCGTTTTAAAAATCTATTTTTCGATAGTAATCGAATGATTAGCATTGAAAAAGGTTTTATCCTGATAGCTGCAACAAATAACACGATAATCAGTAAACATGCGATGATTGCTGCAAATCCAGACTGGAATGCAATTGCACCAATTGATGCGAGTATCACCATCGCTATGGCGTCTGATATCCGCTCCATGAGTACTAGTGGCATGGTCTTTGACATTTCTATTCCTGAAAACTCGCGCAACAAATAGCTTTTGAAGAACTCCCCTACTTTTGCTGGGGTAATGGTCATTGATAATCCCGCTATAAATACTGGTAAATTAATTTTCTGTGGTACCTTGATTTTCAGTTGTTTTAAGTAGTAATTCCACTTCACATAGCGCAGTACATAGTTCATCGGTGCTAGAATTAGTATGAGTGGAAGATAGGAGAAATCAAAGTCGCTGATAGATGCCTTCAATTCGGCTAAGTCTGCATACATCCCAATGGCTGCAAACACTACAACGCCCAAAATCGCGTAGATTACGATACCCTTCTTGATTTTACTAAAATTAAAATTCTTATTCGTATCTTTACTCAAAGCATCTCCGATTCATCGACTCATTTTCTGCTGTTTATCAGCAAACATTATAACATATTTGTGAAAATCATACTACTTTTACTGATGAACATATTGACATTACTTATAATATAAAATATAATAGATAACAGTAAGTTAGTCTATGCTAACTATGAGGTGAATTGATTGGAAGTTAAATTTTTAGATGAATTGAAATCCGGCACTACAGCACAGATACACAAACTCCCTGAAGGTAGACGTGCACATCAGCGTTTATCTGAAATGGGCTTACGAGAGGGAATGACGATCAATGTGAAAAATGTCATGCCCATGAAAGGTCCTGTACTCATTACTATCGGCCAATCTCAAATCGCGCTGGGTCATGGCACCGCCAGCAAAATCAAAGTAAAAGTGAAGAAATAATAAGGATACCGATGAAAGTATTATTAATTGGAAATCCAAACGTAGGCAAAAGTGCGCTCTTTTTTCAGCTCACCGGAGTGGCTGTGCAGACATCCAACTACGCAGGAACAACCGTCAGCTTCACAGAGGGCAGATGGCGCTTGCCACCTCCTAGTTGCATACGAGATTGTGTTTCTTGTCCAGGTTGCCTGAAGGCTGCAAAAGAAATTGAAAACTATGAAGATCGTTTTTTGGATTTAATCGATGTTCCGGGTGCATACTCGCTGAATCCTGATGCACAATCAGAAAAAATTGCAGTTGAAATGATCGATAAGGGTGATGTACTAATTAA
>JAGLOK010000251.1 GCA_023139005.1 Clostridiales bacterium
TGAAGATATTATCAGGAATCCTGGTGCCTGATAGCGGAGAGATAACTGTAAACGGCAGAGTGCCCTATAAGCAAAGAAAAGCGCATGTTGCAGATATCGGCGTCGTCTTTGGACAGAGAACACAGCTTTGGTGGGATGTACCGGTCATTGAATCATTCAAGCTCCTCGGCGACATCTATCGAGTTGATAAGAAAAGGCACAACAAGACGATGGATGAACTCGTTGATGTGCTGGGTGCAGAAGATTTATTGCACATGCCACTTCGCAAACTATCATTAGGACAAAGAATGCGATGCGAGCTCATTGGCTCTTTGTTGCACACACCGAAGATGCTGTTTTTAGACGAACCCACCATCGGGCTGGATGCAGTCAGTAAGATAAATTTGAGAAAATTCATCACAAAGCAAAACAAACAAAAAGGTATGACTATTATTTTAACTACCCATGATATGGACGACATTGAACAACTTTGCTCACGTGTCATGGTCATTGGAAAAGGCAAGATATTGTTTGAAGGAAGCATAGATACTTTGAGAAAACAATATGCACCTTTTCGCTATATCACCATTCACACCGACAATGGCAAACCCCATAACATTGAGCACACAAAAGTCATTCATTCAGACACGTCCTCATTGAAAATAGAATATAACCCACAAGTGATTTCCACTACCAACTTAATTGCAAGAATCAATGACCTATACAAAGTCAATGATTTAACCGTCGAAAATCCCGACATCGAGCAAGTGATATCCAATATGTATAAAGGGGAAGGATTGTGAGAAAACTCGCCATATTCCCGTACATCAGTTTATTCAAAATGAAGTTGATCAATACACTCGCCTATAGAGCAAGTAGCTGGAGCATGATATTAGGCGGTGCATTTTATGGGGTTATACAAACCAGTATCATGTTGGCTTTTTTTACATATGGAAATACTTCTGCAATTATGATGACACAAACACAAGCAGTATCCCATATGTGGATGGTGGTGATACTTTATGGAATCATGCCTTTTGGAGGAAATATTAGACTATATGACAAAATTGCATCAGGACTTGTGGCATATGATTTGTGTAGGCCATTAGACCTATATTGGAATTGGTATACTACATCGATAAGCACTAGCTTAACAAACTTATTGATTAGATCATCTCCAATATTATTGCTTGCATTGCTCTTGCCAAGTCCATATACACTAGGGTTACCTGTGTCTTTTGCAGCCTTCTTAATATTTGTTGTTTCGCTAATATTGGCGATAATATTAGCATCGACAATTAGTATGCTAATCTCACTTGCTTATGTAAATGCGGATATGGGATTGGGAGTTTCACAATTTATCTATTCGCTTATTGTACTTTTTTCAGGAGATCTGTTCCCATTGTCCATTCTCCCGAATGCGTTCGCTTCTATAATTCGGTTGTTGCCCTTTGCAGGACTCAAGGATATACCTGTTTCGATATATCTGGGACTCATCCCAATATCCAAAGCACTTTATTATATGGCGATACAATTGTTTTGGACGATTATTCTGGTTGTGTTAGGTCGCTTCCTATTGAGACGCTTCACTAAAAAAATCATAATACAAGGAGGGTGACATGAACAGTATAAAGCTCTATTTTAAATATGCAATAATGAATATCAGATGCAAAATGCAATATAAACAATGGCCATTTTATTTATTAGGTACAATGTTAACGTCAGTCATTGAATTTCTGGGTGTCAGAATCATGTTCATGCGTTTTGGCGACCTTGGGGATTGGACAGCATCGCATACGTTATTGGTATTCGGTGTTGCAAACACAGCATTTGGGATTTCTGAGTGGATATTTCGTGGTTTTGCTGAGTTTCCTAATCAAATTAGAAAGGGGTTATTTGATAAAATTTTACTGCGTCCGAGGACAGCGTTTTTGCAAGTCATGGGAGAACGATTTCAATTTGAAAAAGCAGGCAGAGTTATTGTTGGTGTTTCTTGTATTGTCATAGCATCAGATACGCTACAAATTGGTTGGGATATCACATCACTACTTGTTGTCGTGGGAGCGATAGGCGGTGGGGTGCTGATTTATTCTAGTGTTATGGTTATTTTTGCATCAATTTCATTTTTCACAGTAGGCGCAATCAGCGTGGTATATATATTTACCAATCACTCACTGCAATACGCACAAATCCCATTTCACACCATGCCCAACATGATAAAACATGTGCTAACCTTTGTATTCCCCATCGCCATTTGCTATTATTATCCTGTGCTCTACATTATCAACAAGGATATAAACGTTCTATCATTCATCGCATTGCCTGTAGGATTACTCTTTTTTTCACTATCAACTGTAGTGTGGAAAGCATGTATAAAGCACTATCATTCAACTGGAAGCTAGGCTATTTATATTCTACTATTTTCTTAAAAAAACCTGTTGATAACATATTGTAAAATGATACATACTTTATTACAATACACGAAACAATGTGTTTAGCTATAATAAAATAGTAGATAGGCATATGACTGAATATCAAATCGAAAGAATAAGTAGCAATAGGATAACAAAGCAAAAGCCATCCCTATGGTGCAATGATAAATATCCTGACATGCCTCAACTACTCCCAAAGAGCAAAGCCCCCGATTCATCGTGCCCTAATCATTTATGTTTAATAATCACCTAGCACAAGAAATTTCATGAAATCATCACTTCTCTGCAATCACGATTCTATAGATGTCAGACACATCTTGGATGACAATATTATGGAATCCACTATTTTTAAGATTCTCGTCGATTTCAATCTTGG
The DNA here is from genome assembly GCA_023139005.1 of Clostridiales bacterium. Lineage (GTDB taxonomy): Bacteria > Bacillota > Clostridia > Christensenellales > UMGS416 > JAGLOK01. Next base: position 2,788 of record JAGLOK010000251.1, read on the forward strand.
TTTCAAATGCATGGGCGATTTCACCTTGTGCTGAAAACAAACCAATCCTTCCATTCTCTTTTAGATTTTCATACATACTTTCATAGATCAAAGGTCGCATCTCTTTTGAAAAATGCACAAGTGCAAATGAGCTGATGATGCTATCATATTCTAGGGTTATATCATCAGGGTACTTTCCCTCGATGAGTTCGATATTGTCTATCTTTTTTGCTTTTGTTTTTTTTCTCAGTCTCAAAAGCATGTCAGAACTCATGTCAACACCTGTTACCTTTTTTGCGATTTGCGCAGAATAAATCGTCGCCAGCCCCGTACCACAACCAATATCCAATACATGATCGGAAGGACTGACAACCTGCTTGATCATATTTGTCAATTGACGATAGTATGCAGGGTCTAGTTTGATTGAAAAATCATACATCTTTGACCATAGTTTATAAAATGACACCAGTCTATCATCATCGTCATGGTATCCATTGGTGATGTTGGTTGTTTTTATGTATAGTTTTCTTAACGGGTTCCATATACTCATAAGATGCATCTCCTATTCATTTGATAACAGTTTGAGATTCATTGTATACACTTCATCAGCATAAGGTATTCGTTACTCATTGTAAATAACGTTTCATATTGTATACATTGCTTAATCTCCCTAAAATGTTATCCTTATATAGAAATCAACCTATAAACTAGGATGCCATGAAAACACTACTTTTAGGTGCAGGCGGATTCTTAGGAAGCACCCTCTACAAAAAACACAAAGAGTATAATACATTCTAAGTAATCGACACGAATATTTACGGAAAATAGTAACAAAAATCTCGTAACCACTTATTCTGATCATAGAATCATGGGAAAAGAAGAATATAAATTCAATTTGCATAGCTAAATGAAATTCGTGGACATGTGCCGCGATATTTCCTTTTGGAATTCATTAATGTGCACAAAAAGCGCAAATTACAAAAATGCACGAACGTAGAGAGTTTTTTGTAATTTGTAAGACCTCGCTGAAAACCTGTTTTCGGCGAAGAAATACGCAATTATTGCGTATTTCATATTAAAATGTTATCATCAAATAGTTGTAAAACAAACAAAAGGAGGTGAAACATATGGAAAATAACACAACAAGAAACAATTACGCATTATTCGTAGATCTTGAAAATTGCGGCGGAAAAGTGGAAACACTCAAAGATGTAATCGAGAAAGTGAAAATTCGTGGAGATATTCTATTGGGCATCGTATATGGCTATAATGACCGATACGCAGGTCTGAAGGAGCTATTGCTCAGTAATACATTCACGGTCGTACCGTCACTAAGATGGGGGTACAATCAGAAAAATAATCTCGACATACAGCTCGTTATCGATGCGCTGGAATTAGCGTTTCTGAACGAGAGGATTGACTGTTTCTGCATCGTGAGTGGTGATTCGGATTATACTCCGCTAGTCGGAAAGTTAAAGTCGATGGGCAAGTTTGTATTGGGAATATCACGCTCAGAGGTTGCAAGTAAGGTCTTTATCAATGCATGTAATGAATTTGTATTCTTAGAGTCCGTAGCAGTAGACGCTGCCCGTTCACGTAAAAAGACAGTAAAGCGCGGAGAAACAGAGTCTTCTACTGATGATCAAGAAGCATTAAATGAACTTCTACAGCGTATCTTGAGAGAAAAGTCAGGCGCAGATGATAGTATGTATGCAAGTGAACTCAAGAAAACACTCTGTAGACTCAAGCCTGACTTCAATGAGAAAAACTATGGGCATACGACCTTTGGCAAATTGCTTGCAATGATGCAAAAAAAATACAAGGCTTATGAAGTATCCGGCGATAGCAATGCAGTCATGGTCAAGTTGACAGTAAAAGCAACTGCTGCAAAAGACAAGATTACCAAGGACAATTGGAAGAAGGTCTTAGTTAGCAAGCTCAACGAATTCAAAGAAGATGGTTTTGACAGGGTCAACCCTTCCATCATCAAGGCATCGCTTCAAGGCGATCATCCTGGGTTTGACGAAAAAGAACTG
>JAGLOK010000252.1 GCA_023139005.1 Clostridiales bacterium
ATGAAAAATATACTAGCTATCCCAAATGGCATGAAAGACTATATGCCTGAAGAATGTACATTCAAGAAAAACATTGAAGACAATGTAATGCGTATTATCTCAAAATACGAATATAAGCAAATTGAGACACCGATTATCGAGTATATGGATTTATTTTGTAGTGCAGGTGCATTTGATCAAGAGGATATGTTCAAATTATCTGACGACAAAGGAAGTGCATTGGTACTTCGTCCAGATATGACAATACCAGCGGCTAGACTTGCAGCAACAAGGTATGAGGATAAAGATCTTTTGAAGCTTTGCTATAAAGGCAATGTATTTCACTTCAATAGAGATAATACTTGGGAATTCAAAGAAGTCACACAAATGGGTATTGAGTATATGGGAGAAAGCTCCACTTTTGCAGACGCAGAAGTAATTAACATTGCATATGAGTGTACAAAAAAAGCAGGACTCAAAAATATACAGATTGATTTAGGACAAGTTGATTTTTATTATGGATTGATGCAAGAGGCAGGAATCAATGAAACGAATGCGAATAAACTAAGTATGTTTGTAGAGCAGAAAGATACATTAGCAACCGAATTATTATTACAACAGCTAAAGGTAGATGGAGCAAGTAAAAACCTGCTAATGAACCTTCCATCTCTATTTGGAGGAATTGAGGCACTGGAAAAAGCATATCAGTATACAGCGAATAAAAGATGTAGGAAAGCAGTTGAAAACTTATCAGATATTATTAATTTGCTTAATGATGATGTAAAAGGAAGTATTTCCATTGATTTTTCGATGGTACAGTCGATTCACTACTATACAGGGATGATATTCAAAGGAATATCAAATAACTTAGGAACACCAATACTTACAGGTGGACGATATGATAATCTGACTGCTTCATTTGGTAAAATAATGCCGGCAACAGGATTTGCTTTAGACGGTAGTGCATTGCTATCTGCACTCTATGGAAGGAGTGACGTATGAAAAAACTGACGATAGCTCTTTCTAAGGGAAGACTTGCAAAAGAAACTTTATTACTATTAAAATCATGTAATGTGGACATTTCCTATGTTGATTTAAAAAGTAGAAAGCTAATATTTAATAATGATGATGATACACTTTGCATCATACTTGTAAAGCCGACAGATGTTCCAACATATGTAGAGCGTGGTGTAGCAGATATCGGAGTGGTTGGCAAAGATACCCTGATGGAGCATGGAAGCAATGTTTATGAGATGTTGGACTTAGGTTTGGGTAAGTGCAAACTCTCCATTGCGGGATACAAGAAAATATGTCTAGAAAAAAATAGTGATAATAATCTACGAATTGCTACGAAATATCCAAATATCATAAAAGAAGTCTACGATATCAGAGGACAACATGTTGATATTATTAAGCTCAATGGTTCTGTTGAACTTGGTCCATTGGTTGGACTTACTGATGTGATATTTGATATTGTTGAAAGCGGATCAACGCTCAAAGAAAATGGATTATGTGTCTTGGAAGACATCTGTGATATCTCTGCACGATTAATCGTAAACAAAGTAAGTTTGAAAGTAAAAAGAGACACTATTGTACCACTTATAGATACGATGAAAAATGTTTTGGAGCAAAAAAATGATTAGAATTATACAATCGAATAATAGTGGATTTGCAGAATTCTTAAGTCAATTGACAAAACGTGGCTCAATAGAAGATTCAGATCAGCTTGATATTGTCAAAGATATCATTAAAGATGTAAAAGAAAAAAATGATGAAGCTATGTTTTACTATACTGAAAAATTCGACGGTGCAAAAATCAATAAAAGTAACATTGAAGTAACACAGATAGAAATAGATGATGCGCTTAAATCATTAGATGATAATATGCTAAGAGTACTAAAAAAGGCAGCAAAGAACATACGTGACTATCATGTTCTGCAATTAGAAGAAGAGAAATCCTTGAAAACAGATTTGGGAACAGTGAGTATGCGTTATGTACCTATAGATAGAGCAGGCGTTTATGTGCCCGGTGGTAGAGCTGCTTATCCATCTTCAGTATTGATGAATGTGATTCCTGCGAAAGTTGCAGGAGTAGATGATGTTATTATGTGTACACCTCCGGATGAAGACGGAAACGTTTACAACATGACACTAGCTGCAGCGTCAATAGCAGGAGCAAAGCGAATATTCAAAGTTGGTGGTGCACAAGCAATTGCTGCGATGGCATATGGTACTGAGACAATCCCAAAAGTATCAAAAATCGTAGGACCGGGAAACATTTACGTGGCACTTGCAAAAAAAGAAGTGTATGGTCAAGTGGGTATTGATATGATTGCAGGTCCAAGTGAAGTGTGTATCATCGCAGATAAGACTGCCAATCCAAGATACTTGGCATCTGACTTGCTTTCACAAGCAGAACATGATTCGATGGCGGCATCTATACTGTTGTGTAATTATAATAATATAGCAAAAGAAGTTTCGATAGAAATTGAGAGAATACTTGAAGAACTACCAACTAAAGAAGTTGCACGAACTTCAATAGATGATATGGGCGCTATAATTATTGTTAAAGATATGGATGAGGCAGTAATATTAGCCAATCAGATAGCACCGGAGCATCTTGAAATCAGTACTGAAAACCCTGAAGAACTATTACCTAAGATAAGAAACGCAGGTTCAATATTTTTGGGAGAGTATTCGCCAGAACCATTGGGTGACTATTTTGCAGGCGCAAATCACGTCCTTCCCACATCGGGTAATGCGAAATTTGCATCACCATTGGGAGTATATGATTTCATAAAAAGACAAAGTGTCATAAACTATACTAAAGATGGACTAAAAAAGGTAGCAGATGATATCATAACATTTGCAGAAGGCGAAGGACTCTATGCACATGCAAACTCCATTTCTGTACGATATGAGAGTGAGGAATAATCTATGAGAAATGCAAAAATAAATCGTAAAACAAATGAAACAGATATAACTATTTCACTAGAAATCGATGGTAAGGGGAAATATGATATTGATACCAAAGTCGGATTTTTGGATCATATGCTAACCTTGTTTTCAAGACACTCCTTAATTGATCTTGATGTTAAGTGTGATGGTGATATTGAAATTGATTGCCACCACAGTGTAGAGGATGTAGGAATTGCATTGGGTCAAGCGATAAGTAAAGCACTTGGAAACAAAGAATCCATCAAAAGATTTGGTACCTTCTTTGTGCCTATGGATGAAACGTTGGTTATGGTGTCCCTAGACATATCTAACAGACCATATCTATATTATGATTTGGATTTGCCTGCGTTTTCAATCGGTAACTTTGACACGGAAATGGTAGAAGAATTTTTCCGTGCAATAGCGCAGAATGCTGGACTGACACTGCATATAAAAATATTACACGGGAAAAACACACACCATATCATAGAAGCTGCATTCAAAGCTTTTGGTAGAGCGGTAAATATTGCATGCACCATAGATAAGCGCTTTGAAGGTGTGCCCTCTACAAAGGGAATGCTATGATATCAATAATAGACTATGGCATGGGGAACCTTAGAAGTGTCCAAAAGGCTTTTGAGTATTTAGGCTATGAAGCTATTATTACCCATGATTCAAACGCAATAGACAATGCATCCCATGTTGTATTACCGGGGGTTGGTGCATTTCAAGATGCAATAAAAGCATTGGTTAATAGAAACTTAGTCAGCACTATAGAAAAACAAATAGACGCAGGAAAACCATTTTTAGGAATATGCTTAGGTATGCAGTTGTTATTTGAGAAAAGCTATGAGCATGGCGAACATAAAGGTCTTGGCATATTTAATGGTGAAATTGTTCGATTTGACTTAAGTAGTGATTATAAAGTACCACATATGGGATGGAATGAAATTAAGATCAAGCAGGGCGAGATATTTGACCAAGACAAAGATGATCAATATGTATACTTTGTTCACTCATATCATGTGAAAACAAAAGATCGAAACATAGTTGCAGCGACTACTGAATACGGATACGAATTTGTCGCAGCTGTATGTAAAGATAATATTTTTGCAACGCAATTTCACCCTGAAAAAAGCGGTGATACTGGGTTAGCTATGTTGAAGAGATTTGGAGAACTTAAATGATTATATACCCAGCAATTGATTTAAAAGATGGAA
>JAGLOK010000253.1 GCA_023139005.1 Clostridiales bacterium
AATGATACGGCGGTAAAGGCTGGATTAACGTTGCTTGGTAAATTAGATGAAAAAAGACATTAAAGAAAACTTAATAGATATACCACTCAAACCCGGCGTTTATCTTATGAAAGATAACCTAGGCGATATTATCTATATAGGAAAAGCAAAGTTATTAAAAAACCGTGTTAGATCCTATTTTTTAGATGGGAATAATACAACGATTAAAACTAGAGCCCTAGTAGAACACGTACAGAAAATAGACTGGGTTGTAACCGATAGTGAAAATGAAGCATTTGCGTTAGAGAGCAATCTCATCAAGCAATTCAAACCAAGATATAACATATTACTAAAGGACGATAAACATTTTCCATATATAAAAGTTGATGTTCAAAATGATTATCCAAGAATCGAAGTTGTTCGTAGAGTATTAAGAGATGGTGCAAAATATTTTGGACCTTATTTTGATTCAACTTCAATGAGAAAAATGTTGGAAGTTATTAATAAAACATACAAGGTTAGAACATGCAAAAAAAACATATCAAAGATAAAAGGTATAGAAAGACCATGCTTAAACTATGACATTGGCAAATGTATTGGAGCATGTAGAAAAGAAGTAACTAAAGAAATGTATAGAGAATTAATTGATGAAGCTCTAGAAGTGCTATCAGGCAATACAGATAAAATAATTGCTACACTTATCAAAGAAATGAATATTGCATCCGATGAAATGAATTTTGAAGAAGCTGCAGAATTACGTGATAGAATTCAAGGCTTGAATGTCTCTGCAAATCAAGGTCAAAGAGTAATATCAACAACCATTGAACCATTTGATGTTTTTGCTGTTTTCCACGATGAAATTCATGCAATTGTACAAGTTTTAATCAGTAGGTCAGGAAAGATCATAGGAAGTGAAAGCTTTTTGTTAGATATGAAAGAAGGCGGAGAGGCTAATGAAATATTAGCTTATTTCCTTCAAAATTACTATATGCAAAACAATATCATACCAAAAGATATTTATACTTCTGATGATATAGACGGTAAGGAAACCATGGTTCAGTATTTACAAGAAATTCGACAAGGGAAGGTAAGTATCAATACTCCGGTTAAAGGGAGAAAGAGGAAATTAATTGATATGGCAATAGAAAATGCAAAAGTTTCTTTAAATCGTACAAATCAAGACCAGAAAAGAAAATGGGAGAAAACTGGGGGAGCGGTATTATCTTTGAAAGAAGAACTAAAGCTTGAAAAGCTACCCAATAGAATTGAAGGATTTGATATATCTAATATTCAAGGTGTTGATACAGTTGCATCCATGGTGGTCTTCAAAGATGGAATTCCATCAAGAAAAGAATATAGAAGATTCAAAATTAAGACTGTTGATGGGCCAGATGACTTCAAATCAATGGCGGAAGTTATATCAAGAAGATTCAATCATGCAAAAAAAGATATTGAGGAAGGTAAAGTAAGTGGATTTTCAACACTACCGGATCTAGTATTAATAGATGGTGGTAAAGGCCAATTGTCTGCTGCAAAAAAGATAATTGATGAATTAGGATTCAATGATATTTCAATGATTGGACTTGCAAAAAGAGAAGAGGAAGTGTTTCTAACAAACAATAAGGTTCCAATACTCATTAATAAACGTGCTCCTGCACTGCACCTCTTACAAAGGATACGAGACGAGGCCCATCGTTTTGCGATAACATATCATCGAACGCTTAGAAAAAAAAGAACATATAAGTCTGTATTAGATGATATAAAAGGAATTGGTGTAAAAAGAAAAAATGTATTACTTATCGCTTTTCCAACAATTTCTGCCATAAAGAATGCTAAAATTGAAGAATTAGTGAAAGTAGATGGAATATCACATCATACTGCAAGCTTGGTTTTTAATCATTTTAATAGTAGTAATGAGGACAAAGATTCTGTATAATCATGAATATGGATATTAAACTCGTTTTGCTGGACTTAGACGACACTTTACTCGACTCAAATGGGGTAATCACTAAACGAATTACAGAAGCTCTAAAACTTCTTCATGAAAAGGGCATTTTAGTCGCAATTGCGTCAGGACGTATGCATGGATCCTTACTAAAATACATCAATAAGCTAAACATAAATACCCCCATAATTAGCTATAATGGTGCATTAATCAGAAATCATAAGACAAATGAAGTGCTTTATCATAAGCCTATACCTATTGAAATTGCAAAAGAAGTATTAGTATTTGCAGAAAAAAACAATGTTTATATACAATACTACACCGAGGACGAATACTTCTTTGAACAACATTGTGATATTAGCAATGAATACTTTAAGTCTACAGATATAAAAGGAATTGCAGTAGGAGAAAACTTAGTAAATCAAATATGTTATCCTCCGCCAAAGTTATTGATAATAACAAATGGCGATACAGACCCTTCTTTACTAAGTAAGTTAAAATCAAGTTTTGGTGATGCTCTTGAGATAACTCGCTCAAAAGATCATTATATTGAAGTTATGAATAAGAATGTAAATAAGGGTATTGCTCTTGAAAAACTATGTACTATTCTAGATATACCTATAGAATATTCCATTGCCTTTGGGGATGGATTAAATGACTTGGAGCTCATTAGAAGTGCACATGTCGGGGTCGCAGTAGATAGCGGTAACAGCGAGCTAAAAAAGGCTGCTGATTATATATGTGAAAGTCCGGACGATGATGGACCTGCAAAGTTCATTGAAAAATATATTATTAACAAAGAAACACTTATTGGAGGCAACCATGGCTAAAGTAAAAATAGAAAATTTTGTGAAAGAACTTGAGTTAGAAGTTCTCTATGATGCTGAACTCGAGGAAATTGAAATATTGACTGCTAACTTGAATAGACCCGGGTTACAGCTTGCAGGTTTTTTTGATTACTTTGCAACAGATAGGATTCAAGTTCTTGGTAAAGTAGAAATGACCTATCTAACAGAATTTTTGAATCTAGAACAACGCTTATTAATCATAGAAAAATTCTTAGAATATGATATTCCATGTGTTCTTGTAAGTCGTGGACAAGAGGTGCCGGATGAAATTATGGAAATAGCAAAAAAATATAAGAGACCATTTTTCAGATCAAACTTAATCACAACAAAATTATTCCATAGTGCAATATCTTATTTGGATATGCTTCTTGCACCACAGGTCTCTCGTCATGGAGTACTCATGGACATCAATGGTGTTGGAGTTTATCTAATAGGTGAATCAGGTATTGGTAAGTCAGAGACAGCACTGGAGATGGTAAAGCGAGGACACAGGCTCGTTGCTGATGATGTTGTAGATATATGTAAGGTAGGCAGAAATCAGCTTATAGGTGAATCTCCTGAGTCTATTCGACACTTTATGGAAATACGTGGCGTTGGTATAATCGACGTTAGGCAGATGTACGGCGTTGGATCTGTTATCAATAAAAAAACAATTGATCTAGTTATACGTATGGAAGTATGGGAAACAGAAAAGTCCTATGAACGATTAGGACTTACAGATGATTTCATTACAATTTTAGGAGTTAAGTTAACGGAAATTGTAATTCCTGTTCGTCCGGGTAGAAACCTTGCTATTATAATAGAAGTTGCAGCAAGAAATTATAGACTAAAATATATGGGCTATAATTCAGCAGCAGAATTGTCAGATCGTTTACATAAAGGGCAGAACGAATTTTGACCTCCTTGTATAAAAAAATTCGGTAAATTATTAACTATTTCCAAATAATGATAACTCAATTTTACTTTTTTTATTATATCAACTATTAAATTATTATGTACTTTGAGTTTCTTGATAAAAGCATATGAATAGTGTAAACTATAAATATAAATAGATATAAATTACGATTGAGTGGTATAGGGAGTTTTACATGGAATTTGATGATATTCATAAGAATCTTGTTGAAATATTGGGTGATGACAACGTTTATTTAAATGAAGACATGTCAAAACATTCGTCTTTCAAAACTGGAGGAATGGCAGATGTATTCATAACCCCATCAAGCAAAGAAAAAATAGTAGAAAGCATAAAAGCAATTAACAAGTACGACGTGCCTTTCACAATAATTGGCAATGGGACAAATCTGCTTGTTCGAGATAAGGGAATTCGCGGTGTTGTTATGAGCTTGTATGATAATTTCAATATAGTACGTGTAGAAGATGATAAAATTATTGCACAATCCGGTGCTTTATTTTCAGCAATATCCAATTATGCATGCAGAGCTTCACTAGCAGGACTAGAGTTTGCAAGTGGTATTCCAGGAACTATTGGAGGAGCTGCGAAAATCAATGCAGGCGCATATGGTGGAGAATTTAAGGATGTTTTTCATAGTGCTACGCTACTTAAAAGAGATGGAACACTAATAGAAGCCGATCTAGAATATATGAATTATGACTATCGCGGAAGCTCAATAACAGATGAAATTATTGTTGAAGTTATTGTGAAATTGACTCCGGGAGAAGTTTCTACGATACGTAATGCAATGGTTCTACTTGCAAAGAAAAGAAAGGAGAAACAACCGTTGAACATTCCATCAGCCGGTAGTACTTTCAAACGTCCAAAAGGGGAGTATGCCGGTAAATTGATAGAAAGTGCTGGATTAAAGGGCTATGAAATAGGCGGTGCTAGAGTGTCGATTAAGCATGCAGGATTTATTGTTAATACTGGTGAAGCTACATCTACAGATATTGAAACATTAATAAAGAAAGTCCAGGAAATAGTTGAAAAAAACAGTGGGATCAAGCTAGAGCCTGAAGTTCAAATCATCGGTGAAGAATAGTACTTGGAGGTAAAATTGAGACTTGTAATGGTTACTGGCGTATCGGGTGCTGGAAAAACTCAAGCGCTTCACATCATGGAAGATATGGATTATTATTGTATTGATAACCTACCACCTGTGCTCATTGAAACATTTTTACAACTTGCTGCAAGCAATACCAACTTAAACATTGAAAAAATAGCATTAGGAATTGATATTAGAAGTGGTATTGATTTTGCAGGAATCAAAACCATAATTAGCAATCTTAGAAAAGATGGTATTACATGTGATGTGCTTTTTATAGATGCTGAAGATGATACTATCGTAAGAAGATTTAAAGAAGTAAAAAGAACACATCCACTGGCACGTAAGGGCAATTTAAATGAAGGTATAGCATCAGAACGTAATATAATACAGCCAATTAAAGAAATATCAAACTATATTATAGATACAACAAAGTTATCTATATGGCAGCTTAAAGAAAAAGTAAGAGAGTTGTTCATAGAAGATAATTCAGAAAACAAATTTCCTATAACCATTGTTTCATTTGGCTTTAAAAATGGTGTGCCCAATGATGCGGATATGATATTTGATGTTCGATTTATTACGAATCCATTTTACATTCCTGAATTAAAAGGTAAAACAGGGTTAGAAAAAGAAGTCAGTTCTTTTGTCTTATCTTCTAATGAGTCTAGGAAGTTTCTTGATAAACTTGTTGATATGATAGATTATTTGATTCCTTTGTATGTCATGGAAGGCAAAGGTCAATTAACCATAGCTATAGGTTGTACAGGTGGAAAGCATCGTTCAGTTAGCATTGCTACTGCACTTTATACACACCTTGATAAAGAGGGACACAGTACAAATATTGAACATCGCTCATTAAAAGCAATGCGACAATGAGTAGATCGAGGCATTTATGACTTTTTCATCAAGTGTACGAGAAGAATTAGCTCATATAGCAGTTGACAAAAAATGTTGTGCATTGTCAGAATTAGCCGCATTAGTTCGAACTTGTGCTTCAATAGAGATAGGTCATGGACATTCACTTGGACTTCGATTTGATACTGAAAATCCACCAACTGCACGAAGAATCTTTAATATTATAAAATTCCTTTATAGTTACTACTGTGAAGTCGCTGCTAAAAAAATGGACAAATTAAGAGTGGGGCATGCTTATATGGTTCGCTTAAGCCATACTGATGAAGTTAGGATAATCCTTAAAGATACCGGCATGATGCAAGATAATGAAAATATCTATCAAATGAGCAAAGAAATCCCCAGCAATCTATTAAATTCAACATGCTGCACGAAATCCTTCTTAAGGGGATGCTATTTAGGCTGTGGAAGCATGTCAGATCCAAATAAAAGTTATCACTTAGAATTTGATGTGCATAATGCTTCTTTAGCAAAAACGATACATTCGCTATTGCATGGCTTTGAACTAAATGCTAAAATTACAATTAGGAAGACTATGCATGTTGTATATATCAAAGAAGCTGAAAATATAATTGCATTATTTTCGTTGATTGGATCGCATTCTTCTTTATTAAGAATGGAAAATATAATGATTTTGAAGAGTGTCAGAAACAATGTTAACCGTGCGATGAATTTTGAAAATGCAAACTCAAACAAGTCAGTAGATGCGGCACAAAGGCAATTAAGAAGCATCAGGAAGTTAGAAAATGCAGGAAAACTAAAGAACTTGACAATTTCTTTGAGGGAAGCAGCAGAATTACGAATGGAACATCCTGAGTCAACATTAAGTGAATTGTCAGAAATATCAGGTAATATAACAAAGTCAGGGATTAACCACAGAATGCGAAGAATAATGGAAATAGCAAAAAAAGTTTGATTATAAAAGGATGGTAATTTATGTTAAGCAAAGAACTCACAATCAAAAATGAAGAGGGCTTGCAGTCACGACCTGCTGCATTACTTGTTCAAGTTGCAGGAAAATTTATGGCAAACATATGGATTGAACAAGGAAGCAAAAGAATTAATTCAAAATCTATTATGGGCGTATTATCACTACGACTTAAAAAAGGTGACTCTTTCTTCATAGTTGCAAATGGTGATGATGAAGTAAAAGCAATTGATGCCATTGTCCATCTCATTGAGACTGGTTCACCGCAACAATAATATAGTATATAGCATATGAATTTCACACATCTACATGTGCATACTGAGTATTCTTTGCTTGATGGTGCATCTAGAATAGATGCGCTCATGCAACGATGTAAAGAACTTGGTATGAAGTCTATTGCAATAACAGATCATGGCGCCATGTATGGCGTCATTGATTTTTATAAAAAAGCAATAAAAGCAGGCATTAAGCCTATCCTAGGTTGCGAGGTATATATAGCACAAAGAAAATTAACTGATATGGAATCAGTGGACAGACAATCCGCACACCTCATTTTATTAGCAAAGAACAATACCGGATATAAAAATATAATGAAGATATCTTCTATTGGCTTTACTGAGGGTTTCTACTATAAGCCAAGGGTAGATTATGATACGCTTTCAGACTACAGTGATGGCGTTATTTGTTTGTCTGCCTGCCTTGCAGGTGACATTCCAAGGTTCTTGTTGGAAGGAAGATATCAAGAAGCAAAAAAATTAGCAAATAGATTGAAAAAGATATACGGAGATGATTTTTATATTGAACTTCAAGATCATGGCATCATAGAACAAAAGAAGGTGAATCCTGATCTCATTAAGCTCGCTGAAGAACTAGATATTGAATTGGTTGCAACCAATGATGTGCACTATACATTAATAGATGATGCTGAAGCTCATGATGTTTTGTTATGTGTTCAGACACAGACGAAAATAGACGATCCTAATAGAATGCGGTTTTCTACAGAAGAATTTTACCTAAAAAGTCATGATGAAATGGCAGAAGTATTTTCATATCGAATGGACGCTATTGCAAACACACATAAAATAGCACAACAATGCGAAGTGGACTTCGACTTTGACACTTTACACTTACCAGAATTTGAAGTACCAGGCTATGAGAATAAACATGATCAATATTTATATGAATTGAGTATGAAAGGTCTTCGTGAAAGATATGAAGATATAGATGATACTTTAACTACTAGACTTAATTTTGAATTAGGTGTAATTAACAGAATGGGGTACGTTGATTATTTTCTAATTGTTTGGGATTTTGTTGAGTATGCACATAAACATGATATTGAAGTTGGCTGCAGAGGTAGTGGGGCTGGATCATTAGTATCATATTGTTTAGGAATAACTGAAGTTGATCCTATCAAATATGATCTGCTTTTTGAACGCTTTTTGAATCCTGAAAGAGTATCAATGCCTGATTTTGACATTGATTTCTGTTATGAACGCAGACAAGAAGTAATAGATTATGTAATAAAAAAATATGGTGTTAATCATGTAGCACAAATAATTACATTTGGAACAATGGCAGCTCGTGGGGTTATTCGAGATGTTGGTCGTGCGCTGAATATGTCTTATTCAGAAGTTGATAAAATTGCAAAGATGATACCCATGCAATTAAAAATAACAATTGATAAAGCACTTAAAATGAATCCTGAGCTCAAGGAACTATATGCTATGGATGAAAGTGTGGCAACGCTAATAAACATGGGGAAAAAGCTTGAAGGACTTCCAAGACATGCATCTACCCATGCAGCGGGTGTAGTAATTACAAAGTTGCCGGTAGTTGACTATGTTCCACTCAATAGAAATGGTGATATCATAACAACACAATTTACTATGACTACTCTTGAAGAACTTGGGCTACTCAAAATGGACTTTTTAGGACTTAGAACATTGACTGTAATTCATGATGCCGTTGAACTAGCTAGCACAAAAACTCTTGTTGATATAGATATTCATGCAACTGATTTTGATGATCAAAAAGTATATAAAATGATTTCAGATGGAGATACAGAAGGTGTTTTTCAACTCGAGAGCCAAGGAATGCGAACTTTTCTAAAGGAAATGCAACCGGATAATTTTGAGGATGTGGTTGCAGCTATTTCGCTTTATCGCCCAGGGCCAATGGACTTTATTCCAAAATATA
>JAGLOK010000254.1 GCA_023139005.1 Clostridiales bacterium
AAAACAAAAAAAGATGGTTCGCAATCTACAGAAAAGTTTTTTAATTGGATTAAAAATCATAAGCTAAAAGTCTTATTGGTTATATTATTATTTACAATTATTATTGTTCCCATAATTATAAACTTAAGCTTTGTAAAAAATGGCATAATACTTGTAAAATGGGAAGCAAAAGATGTGCTAATTTACTATGGAAGTGTGCTTGCTTTTCTAGGAACTTCTTTTTTGGGAGCATTAACATTATATCTGAGTAATAAGAATAGTAGTGCGAATAAAAAATTAATGGAAATGCAGTATATAAGTCAAAATGAAATTTTGATTGAAACCCCACAAGAAAATGAAGCGTCAGTATATTTAGAAGAACAAGACGTGAGTCATAGAGGGGGATATTCAGTATTACAGTTAGAAGCAGATGACACAAACTCGTTGTGGTTTTATTCTAAAATAGATTTGAGTTCAAATAGCAATAATATTAGTTTTCGAGTTAAACATTTACAGTTTCACGCATTTATAAATCCACAAAAAATCCCTCCTAATTTTTTCAGATATAAAAATAGTGAAGAAGACTTTTCACCACTATATGTTATATCTGAGAACAATAAGTATTATTCTAGAGTAGGTATCATTATATATATGTCTGAAGATTTGTATAATCGAGTAATAAAGCAAGAAGGATTATTAATAAATGGTGAAATAGAAGTATTAACTGGTGCAGAGATAATTAGAATATATCAATTTAACATAATGTTTATTAATAAAATCATAGAAAGTGACTACACAGAAATATCACGAGGTTTTAAAAAAACACTTCAATACTATATTAGAACAACAGAAAAGAGGGATTGATATGAAAAAGTTAAAAGTTATGACCATCGTCGGGACACGTCCTGAAATCATACGATTATCTGCTGTGATGAAAGCCATGGATAAGTACTTTGACCATGTATTAGTTCATACAGGACAGAATTGGGATTACACATTAAACCAAGTGTTCTTTGAAGAGTTGGGCATCAAAAAGCCTGATTATTCTCTGGACTCAGTTGGCGATAGCCTAGGGCAAACAGTGGGTAATATTATCGCCAAATCATATGATTTGATGAAGCAAATACAGCCTGATGCGCTCCTTATACTAGGAGATACCAATTCAGCACTTGCAGCATATGCTGCAAAGCGGCTCAAGATTCCCGTATTTCATATGGAGGCAGGTAACAGATGCTTTGATCAAAATGTACCAGAGGAGATTAATAGAAGAATCGTAGATCATATGAGTGATGTCAATCTCTGCTATACAGAGCACTCCAGAAGATATTTACTTGCAGAAGGTAAAAGACCCGATCACTTGTTTGTAACGGGCTCTCCCATGGCAGAAGTATTAGCAAACCATATGGATTCAATTGAAAAAAGTACAGTACTTGATGAACTTTCACTTGAAGGTGGCAAGTATATGTTGGTTTCTGCACATAGAGAAGAAAACATCGACAATGAAAAAACATTTGAATCCCTAATGAACGCCATCAATATGGCAGCAGAAAAGTATAATATGCCTATTGTATATTCAACACATCCACGTTCACTTAATCGCATAAAAGACAGTGGATTTGAATTTAATCCACTGGTTAAGAATCTCAAGCCTTTTGGATTCTTTGACTACAACAAGCTCCAAAAGAATGCCTTTTGCGTGCTATCAGATAGCGGTACACTTTCAGAGGAAAGTGCCATGTTGGATTTCCCGGGTGTACTCATCAGAACTAGTACAGAACGTCCTGAAGTGTTGGACAAAGGGACAGTAATCATCGGTGGTGTCACATTTGATAATATCAGTCGCGCGATAGCGCTTTCAAGGGAAATGCATGATAACAATGAACCTACAGTTCTGGCTACAGATTATTGTGATAAAAACGTATCGGTTAAGGTTGTTAAAATCATCCAAAGTTACACAGGTATCATCAATGACGTCATCTGGAGAAAATAATGAAATACGATAAATCGATGATCAAAAGATTTATCTCTTACTATAAGGAGCATAAGTTCTTATTTACACTTGATTTGATAGCTGCCTTTTTTCTTGCAGGAATTCAACTTGTATATCCTGCTGCAACAACGAAAATAGTCGATGACTATATACCAACAGGCCAGATAGATAAGCTACTCATCATGGTTGCAATCCTTGTTGGGTTATACCTTGTAATGGCAGGACTCAACTATTTTATGCATTACTGGGGACATGTTGTAGGAATTAGAATCGAAGCTTCGATGCGTTCGGACTTTTTTAGGCACTTGCAGAAGATGCAGTTTAAGTTCTTTGATGAAAACAGAACAGGTAAGCTCATGAGTCGAATAGTGAATGATCTGAATCTCATTACAGAGCTTGCACATCATGGACCGGAGGATTTATTCATATCCCTTGTGATGTTCTTCGGAAGCTTTGTGGTATTAATGACCAAGCAATGGCAATTAGCACTCATCATCTATTTTGGGGTGATACCGATTATGGTTTGGTTTTCCGTATCTCAGCGTTCAAATATGAGCAAGGGATTCAAAGCCGTTCGAGAAAAGACAGCAGATATCAATGCACAAATAGAAAATGCACTTTCAGGAATACGGGTATCCAAATCCTTTACCAATGAAGAATATGAGATCAAACGCTTTGACGAAGGCAACATGCTATTTCTGGGTGCAAAAAATATGGCGTACAAAGCAATGGCTTTTTTCATCACAGGCATGGGGTTTTTCATGTCAATGCTAAATCTGATAGTGTTGGCTCTGGGTGGGATATTTGCAACACGTGGAATTATCACCGGCGGCGAACTCATAGGATTTTTGTTGTATATCAATTTGGTGATGCAACCCATACGCAGATTGACCAACTTCACACAGCAGTTTGAACAAGGAATGTCAGGTTTTGCACGCTTTGATGAAATCATGAATATAGAGGCTGAGATACAAGGTGGAGAAATAGAACTTAAAAACGCACAGGGTAAGATTGAATTTAGAAATGTGAGCTTTTCATATAATGATGATGAACAGGTACTCAAGGATATCGATTTAAGTATAAGTCCAGGGACAAACATTGCACTCGTCGGACCATCGGGGGGTGGGAAAAGCACTATTTGCCATCTGATTCCCCGGTTTTATGATATTCAACAAGGAGAGATATTTGTAGATGGTGTGAATATCAAAGACTATACCTTAGAATCATTGCGTCAAAATATTGGACTTGTACAGCAAGATGTATTTTTGTTTACAGGTACCATAGCAGATAACATACGCTATGGTAGTCCAAATACAACAGATGAGGAAATGATCGAGGCTGCAATTAAGGCAAGCATCCATGAATATGTTTCTTCACTACCGGATAAGTATGAGACATGGGTTGGCGAAAAAGGCATTCGTCTATCCGGCGGACAAAAGCAACGAATATCCATTGCACGCGTGTTTTTGAAAAATCCTCCTATACTAATACTTGACGAAGCCACCTCTTCACTTGATAATGAGACTGAGGTCGTTATACAAAAGTCTTTAGAAGAACTCACCCAAGGACGTACTAGCTTAGTAATAGCACACAGGCTATCTACCATTCGCAATGCGGATATTATATTCGTATTATCAGGTGATGGTATTGTGGAGCGTGGTAGTCATACACAGCTCTACTCAAAAGAAGACGGAATCTACAAACGACTCTATGATGCGCAGTTCTTCGCAGAGCAAAACAAACCGCATCTGTTTGATTAATAATGAAATATAATACACAAATAAAAATATTAATGATTGCAGCATTCGGCAAGGGCGACGATGGTATGAGCTTTGCAAGTTGTACGTTGCGCGATGAATGGCAAGAAAACAATGTTCCAGTGACATGTGTTGATTTTTTTGACAATGGTGGAGCAGGCGTTGGCGTATCAGCAATCAATAAAATACGCTCTACATTCGCAAATAAGCGCCTTGCAACAGAACTCATGGACGATTGTGATGCAGTATACTTTACCCCAAAACTTTCACTGTTGGGATTCATATCACTGATTGGATATTATAAGCTGTGCATCAAAAAAGATAAACCATATTCATTGCACATCCATGGACGCGCCTTGATTGACACATACAATCGTTATGTATGGCTGCGCCCGATCATCAGAAAGTATATTTCAAAAGCTAAATGCAATATTGCACTGACCACAAAACTAAAAGATGAGATGTTGACTCTTTTCAAGTGCGGTCATTTTGATGTCGTTGGAAACTTTGCACAAGATACGATGATGCTCAACGAAGATGAGAAGCAGGAGAAGCTTGAGGTCGTCAACAATACACCGATGCAGATTTGCTACATGAGCAACATCATCGAATCAAAGGGTATCTTTGAGTTGATTTATGCAGTTGGATCCAATGAACACTACACACTCAAAATTGCAGGCAGAGTCTTCCCTGATGAGAAAGAGCGATTTGAAGAATGCCTGAAATCACATGAAAATATTGAATATCTAGGGTTTGTTACAGCACAGCAGAAGAGACAACTATTGATGGAAAGCGCAGTTTTTTGCCTGCCCACACGCTATCCAACGGAAGCACAGCCAATAGCACTAATTGAAGCACTATGTATGGGCTGCATAATAGTCGCAACGAATTTGCCCGGTATAGTCGATACACTAGGCGAGAAATACCCCAATTTCTTGTATGTTGAAAAGGATATCCTCACCATTCGCATAACTCTTGCAAATATCTTTAAAAACAAACTAAAGATGTACAATAAAATTAGTCCTCTTCTCAACTCATACCAAGAGCAATTCTCATTGGAGATCTTTGCACGGAAGATCCATGACTGTGTGACACAATAAATGCAACACTACTATACAAAAGACCCACAAGGGGAATATAAAGAGCATCAAATAACCTGTGTAATCATGGGACAAAAGATAATGCTAACCACAGCAGATGGCGTATTTTCAAAAAGCAATGTAGATTACGGAACCATGATGCTTTTAAAAGCACTCTTTGCGCATCATGAGAAGATCGGGAGTTTGCTTGATATCGGGTGCGGATACGGTGTTATTGGGATTAGTGCAGCACTAATTACAGGTGCTGATGTGACTATGGCAGATATCAATCAAA
>JAGLOK010000255.1 GCA_023139005.1 Clostridiales bacterium
GTGAAAAAATATGTCCTGTAGGAAACATAAAGATGGTAAACGGTACTCCTCAATGGGGAAAAGAGTGTACTATGTGCTTTGCATGTATTAATAATTGCAAAAAAGAATCAATAACATACAGGCGACAAAAAAACACTACAGATTATCGATATACTAATTCATATGTCAGTGCAAAAGAGTTGATTGAAGGAATGTAGTTATTTTATTCGACTCGAATAAAGTGAATCCGAGTCGAGATCTTACGATTAATCAAAAACTTCGAATCAAAGATTCTCGTGCATTTTGAAAAATCGCGCTTTTTGAGCACATATGAATATGTCTAATTAAACTCCAGAAGTGAATTCTGGAGTTTTGTCTGTTTATGATTATTTATTTAACTAGATTGGAATTGAATTGAGTTAATTACCTTAGAATGCTATTTTCCTACACAGTATCAAATACAAAGGATTTTAGCACACCGAAGAACTCTCTCATATAAGTGTTCAAAAGAAGATACCATGATGTATCACTGGGGATACCGATGGCTTGCATGCCAAATCGTCTTGCTAGGAATTTTGTCCTGAATATATGAAAATCGCTGGTAACCACAGCAACGGTTTGATCGATGTTTGGATAGGCGTCAGTTATTATTTTTGATGAGTATAAAAGGTTTTCCTTGGTGCTTGTGGATTGACTTTCATAGAGTAGCTTATCATCTGATATCCCTTGTGATAGAAGATACTCGCCCATGGCTTGTGCTTCAGGATAGGGCTCATTCGCACCCTTGCCACCTGCGACAACACAGATGCTATCAGGAAATCTATCCATATACACTAGTGCAGCATCCAAACGTTTTTTTAGCGTTAGGGTGAGTGTGCCATCTTCAAAAATACCGCAACCCAGTACGATGACAAAGTTTGCTTGGGTATCTTCTGATTCATTGGAGAGGGCTTCTTTGATGATTAATGTTTCAACAGTCAAAACAAAAATAAGGCCAAAGCATACAATCCCAACACACAAACGTAGCAACCATTTTCGATTGAATATGGGCTTTTTCTTTGCGAGATTAATTACTGCAAATATAATAAGTATCGTACCAACAATGCCCGGAAGAACCACGCCGAGAGAAATGCTAGCAGAAAGTGGAATGATAAGCACTGTATCGAGTATGCCCACTACGCCTAAAGGTAATAGTAGGTATAACAGAATTCTTTTTAGTATTTTCACAGATTGGTGCTCCTGTTTGTTTATTAAGAATGAATTGCTAATCTAGTATATAACAGCACCAAACATATTACAATAAGATGACTATAATGTTAAGGAATATTCACAATCAGAGTATGATAACAGAATAAGGAGGAAACTTATGATTACAGCATGGATTGGTTCTATTCGATTCATATTGCTTGAATAAAGCCTCTGTATAAGCACAATGGTCAATAATCATCAAATCTGATTATTTTCCATTGCATGCATTTAATTTCATTGATTATTCAGCTTTGGTAGCACTACTTCGTAGTACTTGATTCAAATCGAGTGTCTTACCCATCACTAAAAACTCGCTTTGCTCGTGCATTTTAGTGATAGGCGCTTGATACATGCGTTGAAAATATTATAGCTAACTTTCTCTGCAAATGTCAGTGAAAGTTTTATGTTTTGCGCATGCAGTGCACATCTATGAGATTATGTTGGACTATTCCTGTACATGCCTGGAATAGTCTTTTTGTTTTCGTTGGTGAAGTATTGGTTATGACTAACTATAAATAAAGTGTATTCAGACATGTGATGCGAAGAGGTGCGTGGGAGATGGAGAAATGAATTCTTTTTGCGATGCACTGTATTATGTTATAAAATAAGAATATAATAGACCATTTGAAAGGAGCCTAATATGAAAAAGAAACTCGCAATAATCATCATACTTATCATTCTCGTCGCATTCTTATTATCATCGTGCATACCCGGAGATGGAAAGCATACAACTAAAAAGCCTGCAAACTTTATGTGGGGTGTTTGGCACGGATGGATAGCACCCGTATCGGTTGTCGTCGGAATATTCAATAGCGATATCCGTGTATATGAGGTCAACAATACAGGCTGGTGGTATGACTTCGGCTTTTATATTGCCATCATCAGTGGTTTTGGAGGGCTAGGGCTTGCTAGACGAAGAAAATACAAGAAGTTGAGAGAAGAATAACTTTCTACAAATGAAATGATATCAAGAAGCTCTCGGGGATGTCCGAGAGTTTTTTGTTAGTCTTAAAAGGGATGATGTTATTTTGAATAAGACTTTTTTGTATCAAATAAATATGCGGAATTATTGAATTTCAGTAAACACATAACTATTCGGATTATCGCTATATAGAAAATCATTCAGCACTGCATCACTTCTCATCGTTATATATGAATTGCGTCTTAGTTTCATGAGATACTTTTTCGGATTTAATATCGCATAAATACTAGAAGTGAATTCTTTTCGTAAAATATCAATATGTTCTGTATATAAAGTTGCATCCTTGTGGTTTCCAATCTGATAAATATATACTAAAAACTCTAAAACTAGATTTCTATAACCTCTATATGCTAATGGTTTGTAATCGCCAAAACCATCTTTTTCATCTACATTTGGAAAATAGAATCTGCCAACTTCAATCAATGCTGAAAGTTCTGAAAGAAGTGGAAGCCTGTTCGTGTCATCATTATTCAACAGGCGATGGTTTAGCTCTATAATGATTTTGTTTACCTTCTCGTACCAATCAAGTATTTTCTCTCGTTCTGATGATGTTATTACAAACTTTTCTCTATTTGATACAACTGTATATACTACAGAGAAGATAGCAATAATTAGCGATGAAATCGAGACAATGATTGTGATTGAGTTTGTCATCTTCATTCCTCCTATTCGTCGTTTCAAAAGTGTGGAGAATGTTTTTATTTTTTGTCAGTAGATGATTCGCTTTGTTTGATTATTTTATTGTTTGCATCAACTTGCATTATGTGTTCGCGACGCTGCTTCACTCGCTTTATACCTAAGTATGATACATAAGCGCAACCTGCAACAACTATGAGTATAATGAATACATCTGACATAAGCTATCCTTTTCTTGTTCGTATGATTTGGTATATAAAGTATACTATATTTGATTTAAAATGGCTATTATGAGTGAAATGCTTTTCTGATGTGAATTGTTTATGTACTTGCTATTGTATCTGTAACCTATCATTCATAAATGCTGTAATCTCTGTAAACATTGCATCCCAGTCAAAGCTGTGGTTGTCTACAATCAATGTATCTATAGATAGATTCTCTATTACTGTGAGCTCAGTTTTTACGCGATGGTCAAAGAATTGTATCGTACCATCAAAACCGTGTAGGTTATTGTTCTTGCCATACTTGCAGTTTTCGACATAGTCGATGCACATATCAATCCAGTCGGGACGTGTGCTATTTTTCGGTGAAACTCGTGCTTTTGATACGCGTTCGATAGTTGCACGAATATCAGGCTGATTTAAATATACTAGGGTAGGATTCAAAGAAAGAACGGTACTTATTAGTTGATTGAAATAATCAGTTATATATTCTGTGTTCACTTCATTATAAGCTATGATTTCGCAGATATGGTTTTGAAGAAATGCACATTCAAAAATGTATACGATGTCATCTTCTGCTGCTTTCTTGCAAAAGCTTTTCCATCTCTTGATATTTACCTCTAAAAATTCATCGATTGTGAGCTTGCCATCGAATATTTCCTTATCTCGCAGGTAGGTCATTAGCTCGTTTTCATCTTTATGTAATCCGAGTTTGGTAAATGCGACTAACACCATATCCTCTTCTATGGTTGAATTTTTCTTTATGACATCTGCATGTTGTGGGTATTTATTAAGCATATCATGATACTCATCCAATGTTAGATACGATAGCCATGCTAAGTCTGCAGGATGGAGCCCACCTTCAGTGTAGCACTTTGCATTGATTCCATTGTCTATCAAGTATTTTTCAGCTTTTATTGATAAAGTAGTCTTGCCACTACCGGGGATGCCTTCAAATAATATTAGTTTTGTTTTCATATGACCGCCTTTTAGGAAATGCTACGATTATCTAAGGATATCATATACTGATATTATTATAAACGACAAATAAAAACTGCCATAGACATGTGCTGAGGGAGTTCTAAAAAGACTATTTTATTGTGGTTATATTATTTGATGTTCTTAAGCTGAACTTGCTTCACCTGAAGTGAGGCTTTGTATGCTTTTTCTATATGTTCGCGTAAATAAGAATATCGATAATATCATGCCGAAAACTTCAGCTATCAAGAATGCATACCATACCAAATCCACATTCATGTAGCTTGCAAGCAAGAAGGCTACAGGGATCAATATGACCAACTGCCTGAACATTGAGATGATCAGACTAAAATAAGCTTTGCCTAAGCCTTGGAAAGATGTTGCGAATATAATCGATATCGAAACGAGTGGGAATATCAAGCTGATAGTTCTGAAAGCGGGTACTCCGATAGCAATCATTTCGGGGGAGGCTCTAAATAGCGATAGTATTTGCTTGGGAAAGATTTGAAATATCACAAGACAGGCTGTCATGAATACAAAGGCTGTGATGGCGCTGAACTTAATGGCGCTTTTCAAACGTTCCTTGTTCTTGGCACCGTAGTTAAACCCAATAACGGGCATCGTTCCTGTTGCAAGTCCGAATATCGGCATGAACACCATTGATTGCACCTTGAAGTATACACCCATTACTGCAATTGCAGAGTCACCAAAGCGAGAGAGGATGAAGTTCATGGCAAGCAGCATGATGGAAGCTAGACCTTGCATCAGTGCAGATGGTAAGCTGACTGCCAGTATTTGTCCGATGATTTTCATATCCAATTTGAGCTTTTTGATCTTCATTTTGATAATCGACTTACCGGATAGGAGTTGAATCCAGATGAAAAGCATTGCGACAATCTGTGCTGTGACGGTGGCTATTGCTGCGCCTTTTACACCCATAGCAGGGAATCCAAAATATCCAAAGATTAGTATGGGATCGAGAATAATGTTTAAGACGGCACCGATTAACTGTGCGATCGTGGGCTTTATCATATCACCTGTTCCTCGGAACACGCCGATACCTGTATGGTTGAATATGCTGCCGAAGGAAAATATCATTACGATCTGTGTGTAGGTGATACCGTATCTTATGATGGTTTGATTTTCTGTAAATCCACGAAACATATTTTGTGCTACTATAACGCCAAAGATCGCAACACCTACATAAAGCACCAATGCAATGAGTACGCCATGCTCTGCAACCTGCATCGCACCATCGTTATCCTTTGCACCCAATTTTCTTGAGATTGCTGAACTGATACCCACCGATTGCCCAACAAACACTGCAACGATAATCATCTGCATAGGGAATGCAAGTGAAACAGCAGTCAATGCTTCTTCGCTAATGCGCGATACAAAGATGCTATCAACCACATTGTACAGCGCCATAATAAGCATGGAAAACATCACTGGAAGCGACATTTTTGTAATTAATTTTGGAATGGGGACAATCCCCATTTTGTTTTGTTGCATTGAATTATCCTTATTTGTTAGTTGCTCATAATGGTACTTTAAATTAAATTTATAGTCAAACATTTGTTTCAAATAAAGGGAATTTGATCCGACACACTGCTGTGTGGGCTGTTCGCGTGCGACGCGAGGACTTTCTTTGTTCCATTTGCCTTGATGCAAACGGAACCCAAAAATCACACCCCATGGATAAATTTCTTTGAAATTTTCCAAAGGGGGATTGTCCACTACGGTGGGGAGGGCTACACAAACATATGTTATGTACAAATTGCCTCCCTTAATCAGGGGAGGGGAACCGTGAGTGAAACGAATGGTGGAGGGGTTTTATTTGTATCAAATGAAATTATTATCAGTATACCACTTGGGAACAACGTTACTAAAATTATCAAACCAATCGAGTACATCCTGTGATTGTTTAAGCATGAAATCAACATCTTTTTGCCCAAATGGGATTGCCCATGGAACGCATGCAAGCTGATTGCTACTTATATATAATGCTAGTAGTTTAAAAAACAACTCGGGTACATTATTATCAAAGTATCCATTGATTCTACCGGAAGCAAACAAGGGGCTTGTCGTTGCACAAAATGTGATGCGATTGAATTCTTCCCATGGGTCGCCATAGGAAAGTCTGTTAAAGTCGATGATGCCTATATCATTTTGTGGAGTGATAATCATATTGCCACAATGGTAGTCACCATGTTGAAATGACAGAGGTCTATCTAAGAGAAGATGTCTGTTTTGGTTAAGGAAATCAATGATATATTCTGCGCCATCAAACTGTATTGAGCAATTATTGTGATTGCGAATATTTCTATCAATTTTTGCATTAAACACCTTTGACCAAATATGTTGCGTTTCAGGTGCTGGGATTTGGTGTATTTTACTTAATGCCTTTCCTGCCTTGATACCAAGAGAATACTGTTGACTATCGCTCAATGATGGCAAACGTTCTTTAGATTCAACTCCGTCTAGCCATGTGAGCAGGGTATATACCTGGGTATCACCATGAAATCTGCCGAAATCCAAAGGTCTAGACATTATGATATCTGTATCCTCAAGACGTTTCATTTGGCAGTAATCAAACTTCTTTCTATCGTATTGATTTATATCAGAAACACGAAGTAGAAGCCTTGTATTGTTTTCGTTTGTGATGAGGTATTTCTTATCTTCTGACCAGCCCTTGTCGATGAATTCTATTGTACACCAACTTGATGCAGATGGTATATCAGAGAATTGATTTTTATAATCCATACAGTGCATTATATAGAAATATTAGTTAAATTCCAATATAATAGTAATATCTAATTATGATTGCTTACTTAAGCATAAACATATTCCCGTTCAACAGAACACACTTATATAAATCTACGATACTAAAAAGACTTTCACCGACATGTGCGGGGAAAGTCCTTAAAAAATACTCTTATGTACTCAGCAAGCGCCCGTCACTAAAATGCACGAACAAAGTGAGTTTTTAGTGACGGGTAAGACAATCGATTCGAATTCATTTCATTCGGATCGAAACCCTTACTTTATTACATCCCCCACGCCATCAAAGATATATCTCGGACGATAGGCAAATTCCTTCATCGTTTCAATGGATGTTACTCCGCTCAACACCAAAACGGTATCAATTCCTGCTTCGATGCCTGCAACGATGTCGGTATCCATTCTGTCGCCGATTATCACTGCATCTTCATTTGCCACATCCAGTGTGTTGAGCCCGTGGCGCATCATCAATGGATTTGGTTTTCCTACAAAGTAGGCTTGCTTGCCGGATGCCATTTCAATGGGGGATATCAGCGCGCGTGTCGCTGGGGCAATACCACCATCAACCGGACCTGTAACGTCATAGTTGCATCCTATAAGCTTTGCGCCCTTCATGACCAACTGTGTCGCCTTTTCCATCATCTCATAGTTATACGTTCTGGTCTCGCCGAGAACAACATAGTCTGGATCTGCATTGTTCATCAAAAAGCCTACGTTATACATGGCGTTGGTTAGACCCGTATCTCCGATGACATATGCGCTTCCGCCCGGACATTGCTTTCTTAGGAAACTGGCTGTCGCTAGTGCGGATGTGTAGAAGTGTTTCTCCTCTACATTGATACCCATGGTTTGCAGTTTCATTTGCAGTTCTTTTCTTGTTTTGGATGAATTATTGGTCAGGAAAAGAAAATCTTTTTCCTCTTTCTGTAGCCAATCAACAAATTCCTTTGCGCCCGGGAGTAGCGTACTTCCGTGATATATAACGCCGTCCATGTCGCATATAAATCCTTTTTTACTTTCTAATTCTTTCAAAGTGTTCTCCTTATATTTGTATAAAAATTATTTTCATCTATTATTATAGCGTATTCGTCAATGAGTAGTGTTAACGTTTTGTAAAAACTTGTGTTTTTGTTTGAGCTAGAAGATGTTTGATGATACTTTAAAAAACGAGTACTAAAGTTTTGCTTATAATTTTAAGCATATTTCAAGCGATAAATCAACTAAATTCTTTCTTATACTCTCTCGTGAATTCCAATCTCTAATGTCCCACTTGCTTCCGCTCAAATCGTCTCCGCCGTACAAGATCTGCCCGAGTTTAACACCTCTGAATTGTGCAACAGCCATAAATGCTGAAGCTTCCATCTCGACACATAGGCAGCCTTCTGAAACTCTTAATGCAACTTTGTTTTTTGTTTCTCTGAAATAGGCATCAGTTGTCCACGTTTTACCTTTAATATAACTCACACAATGTGA
>JAGLOK010000256.1 GCA_023139005.1 Clostridiales bacterium
CCCTATATATTTCGCCATCCGAAGCATTGCATCTACCTAATTACATCCTTCTTTATGTTCCACGATGTTTATTCTTAGTTTGCTTTCTATGTAATTTATCACGTTATCTTTTTAATCTTGTATGTTCGTGAATTTTCATAGTACATAGTTAAGTAACTTTCAATCTTAATCACATAATCATCTGCTTTACTTTTATCAGAGAATTTTAGTTCAAATTCTTTAACATCTTCTAAAGTACTTATGTCAATAAATATACTGCTATCATTGAAACATGCTTCATTAACAACAATTCCATCAATGCCAATTGCTTTTTTGTTGCCTAAATCAATCCATATATCTCCATATTTCTTCTTCATTGCTGCTGCTGTAACCAAAGCACTACCTGTTCCCCAATGGAAACCACTTTGATAACTGCGCTTATCTTCACCTGTATGACCATAGTTTTCTGCACTACTTCCATGTACTTCAAATTGTACCCCTGTTCCCTGATAATTCTTTGGACATACATCCTTATTCTCATCAATAACCATAAGAGCAAATCCTGCTCGTGTAGCCGCTATAGCTTTTCGTAAGTATATGAAATCCTCAGTTACATCATAATAATTAGACAATGTTTCAGCGAACTGTGCTTGCCTTGCGTCATTCCATTCCCCATCTGTGTTCATTGCTCCAAATCCTCCAAAAGAATAAAAGTCCAGATTGGGATTGCTCCAAGCCTGCTGGTATAGACAAAGTATATTTAGGCAAAAAGTCCCCCATTCTAAATATTTTTTGTCTTTTGTCGCTAAGTATGTAACTCTTAAAGCTTCTGTGCACCACTGTAGTGCAAGAGAATTTTGAGCAAACATGCAAGTGTTTTTATCATAATATCCTATTGTATTTGGAGAACATGAATAATATAGCTCAAAATCCTCGAATTTCTGCTGAGGTATAACATTATCAATAATGAAATTTGAACCTTTTTGCAAAACTATCTTATTAATTTCCTGTTCTTTAACTGATAGATTTCCTCCTATCATTTCTTCACCAATAAACCATAAAGCAAGTGCTCCTGCTGATGTATTGTTGAGCCTCATATCAGCCTTAAAATCATTTACATCAACCCAGCATGGCAATCCACCACTACTATCTTGGTTTTTGCAAATAAAGTCTCTTAGTCGCTTCAAAAATTCATCTGTTTTTGCAATTTCACCAAATTCATTTGTATATTTTCGTAGCCAAATAGCAGCCCACGAACAATCAGGTAAAGAATATAAATCCTTTCCACCTCCATGTGCAGAAGATGCTACCCAACTATCATTTTGAGGTATGTATATTGTCGGAAAAAGACCATTTTTCTGAGGTGCAGATAATAAAAGCCTAGCAATATCTTTAGCTCTTTTCATCCATTTAATGTTATTCTCAGTGCTACCAAACCAAGCAAGTTCCATCGCAGTTCTCATGTTATTAAACCACGCATGAAACCAAATATCATCGGGATATTCTCTTCCTCGAATAACACCATCCTCACGTCTTAATGTTGTAAGGCATATTCCACCTGAATTCGCTGTACTCCCTTTCTGCCATAAGTACTGCATAGCCATTCCGTTTCCATAAAGTGCGTATTTATTAAAAAGAATAACTTGTGGTAAAATACTTTTTTCGTATGTCTTGGAATATAGGTCCCAAACAAAACTTGTTATTTTTGGCAGTATTTCTGTTTGTGAAAAATTATCAAATACAATAAGGTAAAAAGATAAATCAATGCCTGTCTCATCTACTTGAAACGATTTGTTTTCTGACTGAAAATAAACATGCCCAGAAACTCTTAGTCTCTTTTTTCCGTATGTAATACTCGCAAAGGTTGATTTACTATTTGTACTTTGGTCTTTTCTATATTTCAGGTCTAAATATTTACTAGCACCCGTATAATCTTTTTGATATTCTGGTTCAGGAATCAGAGCAGCTCCCTTACCATTATAAGTTGAGATTACTACTGGTGAACGAAAAAAGTGGTCTCCTATAATATCAGCTTCATCAGATTTTATTGCTGGTATCCAATGAAAACTTTCTTTTGCAGTTTTTTTATCAGCAATACAATCTGCACTTAAATCAAGGCGAATCGAGAAATCCATTAGGTTACAGATCTTATTTGGCTGTAACTCTAATCTGATTTTCATGATTTCTATATTGTTATTATTTTCTAGAAAATTAGGATATTCCGAATCCATTAAGTGCTTTTTATTCAATATCATTTTTCCGATATTACAACTAATTTCGCATCTTTTATCTGTGCTCTTATCAAACTTTATCTGCGTACGATTACCGCTAGACTGAAGATCAACACAAATTCCATTTGCAGACAAACTCGCTATTTGAAGCTTATCTATAAAAAGCTGCCCATTATTATATTTCATCTTTATATTTTCCTTTTCATCAAGCATTTCCTATAAATATCAACATCCTGCAAATTATTAGTAATATGAAGTGCAACCTACAAAATCAAGTTTTAATATTAAATAGCAAGTATGTTAACCATTCAAATTGAATTAATTATTTAGGACCTACTTCTTTTAAAAGTCTTTATATAAAAACTTATAGACCCTCTGCAAATACACTTAAAAAATAATTTCTTTTTTACATAATGCTCTGTGCCCTTTCTTTTATGTTTAAATAAAGTTGTTCCAAAATAGTAAACTCTGCCTTGCATTTTTCTGATAATTCTAGTGATTTGTTAAACTTTTTGCCAACCACGTTTTTTATTAGATTTAAGTATAGCTTCTACTAATTTTACCTCATAGTGACCATCATTGAAGTTCGCAAAATCCTCCTTGTCAACACCTTGTTTCTTACCTTCTCGTATGAAATTATAAAAAGAGAATATGGTAGCAGCTTCTGTGTCGTTCCAACCTTCGGGATGACCTTTTGCAAGATGAGTATACGGTAAGACTTCTGAATCAATATTTGCAGGATTCCTCATTACAAGATTATTGTCCTTCTCACGATGTCCAACCCACATCCGATCTCCTTGTTCTTGGTTCCAAGCAACCGAGCATTTTGTTCCATTAATCTCAAAGTTTAGAAAGCATCCATGCCCAGCTGATACTTCCGATACATGAAAAACTCCAGATGTACCATTATCCATTTTAAACATAACAGCACCGTAGTCTTCTGTAACCACTTTCTTTACTTCATACTCTCCAGCAGAGCTAACAGAGAAAGTTTCCACTTGTTCTAGAGGCTTTTTACGAACGGGATATACTGTAACAAGATCAGCACATACTTCTACTATCTTTGCACCAAGCATACATTGCACAAGATCCATCCAATGAGTGCCGATATCAGATATACAACGCGACGGTCCTGACACTTCTGGTTCTATTCTCCAGTTATAGTCGGTGTCATGTAAAAGCCAATCCTGCAGATAACTACCATGAACCAACAACGGTCTTCCCAGTTCCCCTTTTTCTATCCTATGTTTTGTTTCCTGTACAAGCGGATTCATACGATAGCAGTAGTTAACTCCATGTACAACCTTAGGATGCTGCTCTAAAAGCTTAAGCATTTTTCTTGATTCATCACTTGTCATCGCTAGTGGTTTCTCAGAAAAGACATGTTTATCAGCCATTATTATTTTTTTGTTAATTTCAAAGTGCAAGTTATTAGGAGTGCAATTATGTATAACATCTATATCTACATCATTAATCATCTCTTCTAAAGTTCTATAGCATTTAGGGATATATAAAGATTCTGCCTTCATCTTTGCTAATTCATAGTTAACATCAGTTATCGCAGAACATTCTGCAAATCCTATACGCCTCAGACCTTCTATATGACTTGCACCAATATAACCCATCCCGACAATGCCTGCTTTAAGTTTTTTCATTTTCTACTCCAACGCTTTTAATATCTCATTAATTTCCCGAGATTTCTCATCTATTTCATCATTTGAAGAATTGATATTTATACCTATTGATGCCCCAAGTCCTTTGTCTACTACTCCAATGCTTATATTAAAAGATCTAGCAAGTATCAAATCAGTTTTAGCCAGCATGTGTTTTCTTATATTTTTCCCGTTTATAATCTGCTCCATATTGTTATAAACATGCCACCCAGAGCTTGCGATTGGCTTTGTACCAGTCAAATTAGCATATTTATTAGCTGTCCTTTCATCTTTAAATATTAATGTAAGAAGAGTTGCACATTCACCATGTTCATCGTTCAACTTCCTAAATTCATATGTCCCGTTTTTAATTAATTTAGCCTTTAACCTTTTCTTATTTTTGCGTAATGTTGTCAATATGTATTCAAGCTTTCTTGTCTGTGCAAGTGCAACCGCACCTGAAAGCTCATTCATGCGAAGATTCATTCCAACGATGCTCCTATTACCAACCTCTACCCCCATCCTGGAAGGTTTATGTCCATGATCATGATATCCGAAGGCTGTTTCATAAAGTTTTTCATTATTTGTAGTAACAACACCACCATCACCAGAAGTGATTACTTTGAAAATATTTAGAGAATGAGCTGCAATATCACCTATTGCTCCGCATTTTTGTCCCTTATATGTCCCACCCACAGCCTGACAACAATCTTCTATCACATATAATCCATGTTTTTTAGCAATAGACATAATTCTTTCCATATCGCACATATTTCCTAGCATATGCACCGCCATTATGGCCTTTGTTTTCTTTGTAATCTTTTTTTCTATGTCATCCGGAGCAATTGTAAGCGACTCGTCTATTTCGGTCAGCACAGGTGTAGCACCTGACAAAATAATTGTAGATATAGATGCTATAAATGTATA
>JAGLOK010000257.1 GCA_023139005.1 Clostridiales bacterium
TATGAAATTAGTGAAGAAGATAGAAATAAAATCATATTGCTAGAAGCTTTTATAGAAAAGCTTACCGGAAAGAAAATGATATTTCAATACTTTGAGAAAGTAACAAAGAAGAACCATTCGTACAATGAAATATCCTTAGAGCATCGGCAGAACTTTGCTGACAATCGTGTGGGCTGGAGCTTTGAATATCGCTCAGAAGAATCTTACTTTGAAAGCGAAAAAATGTCGTTTGACGCAACAGGAATCATCAGGACACAAGATGGGCAAGAAATTAAAGTTTCCATACAGCTGAATATGAGCAGGCAATTCATGTCGCACACTAACATTCAAGTCCTTGCAGGAGATGCACTAATTGATCCAATTGTTATCAACTTTGATGGTGCAGCACCATCTTTAACAGACACCAAGTTTGTCTTTGACCTAGATACAGATGGTGTAGATGATGAAATTTCTTTTGTCAATGCAGGTAGTGGACTGCTTGCTATTGACTTGAACGAAGACGGTATCATCAACAATGGCACAGAACTCTTTGGTCCAAATACAGCAGATGGTTTCGGTGAGCTTAGCGCCTATGACTTGGATAATAACAATTGGATTGATGAAAATGATGCGATATATGATCGCTTGCAAATATGGACAAAAGATGCAAATGGGAACGATCAGCTCTTTGCACTAGGTCAGAAGGGCGTTGGTGCCATCTACCTTGGTAATATCGATACATCATTTGATATGAAAGACAATAACAACACGATGCATGGACAGATGAAATCATCGAGCATCTACCTTGCAAACAGTGGAAATGTTGGTATAGTACATCAAATTGATTTGGTAAAATAACAACGGACACAACATATGCATTGCGTCCTTAAAATGTTTTTTGTGGATGACGATAATTAATTATCCCTCTTCGTCATCCATTTTCTTTAGCTTTTTTAATAGTATAACCAGTGTGTCATACTCCTCCTGCGACAATTGAGCAGTCAACTGCCTTTTGCAGTGATCTTCAATGTCTGCTATAGATGGAAGTATGTCAGCTCCCTTTTGTGATATGGTATAGACATTCTCTCTTTTATCATCAACATTGATGGTGCATGTCACAAATTCATGTTCAATCAGCTTTGTAAGAATTGAAGATAGCGTTGCTTTATCGGTCGCCGTCTTCTCGCTAATGCTTTTTGCAGATAACGGCTGGTGTGCTAGTGTTCTTAGTACAATTGATTGTCTACAAGTAATATTGTAGGGCTTGAGTGAATGCGTCAACTTCTTCTTGACCTTTTTTGCGCTATCCATTAGCAGAAAAGCAAGTGCATCCATTTAGGCGATACTTCCTTGATGCATATATGCAAATATCCCTGTACCACCATCAACGTTCATGACATTATATCCTTGATCTTTAAGCATACCGCATGCTCTTCCGCTTCGTGCACCTGATTGGCAGACGATATAGTATGTTTCTTCTTTGTTTAGAAACTGTGTTGGATTATTTAAAAGCCCCATCAATGGTACATTTTTTGCACCTTTTATGTGTATGGCTTGATACTCACTAACTTCCCTAACGTCAATGAGGTTGATATTATTTGTAAGCATATCATTGAGTTGTGTTGCATTAATACTGTCATATTTCTTTTTGAAAAACATTGATGTACTCCTTGGTTTTGATATTAGTTAGTATACGAACTAACAGGCATGATGTCAACACCTTTGTATGAATATTATATGAATTCGGATGGTTTTTCAAAGGCTTGATCACCCGTAACACCTACGCAACAATAGAGATTCACCATCGATATACGCTTAACGGTATGCTACGTCAATTGAAAGCTGTGTTGCATCTTGTATAAAAAAAGAGTTGATAGTACAATGAATTTAGAAATTATTATATGTTATATAGGGTGAACTATGAGTAAAAAAATATGCATCGTAACCGGTGCAACAAGCGGCATTGGTCTTGAGGCTGCCAAAGCTTTGGTCGTGCAAGGATTTTTTGTGATCTTAGCATGTAGAAATGCTGCTAAAGCTGATAAGGTTCGCACCGACATAATAGATGAAATCAATTGTCAGGACATTGTTGCGATACCATTAGAATTATCATCCTTTGCTTCAATTGATGCATTTGTTAAATCATTTAAAAAAAAATATAGTCGACTTGATGTACTAGTCAACAATGCGGGGACATTTTGTGATCGCCAGCATCAAACCGAAGAAGGATTTGAGCTGACTATGGGAGTTAACTATATCGGGGCATATTACCTAACACAAAGGCTCCTTTCGATTATAAAGAAAACACCACAATCGCGCATCATTCATGTGTCTTCTATTGTAGGATTACACTATAGAGTGAAAAAAGATGCTTGGGACTTTCACAACATCAGGCATGGCTTTCGCGCATACAATGCTTCAAAATTAGCGCAGATTCTCTATACAATTGATATGGCAGAACAACTAGATGGTGAAGACGTGACTGTAAATGTACTGCATCCAGGAGTTATCGCGACCAATATCTGGACAGGTGAGGGAATTTTCATGAAACTAACCAAGCCTTTCATGAAGCTATTATTTCCATCTGCAAAAAAAGGTGCTGAAACTATAATTTATCTCGCATCATCAGAAGCGGTAGAAGGTGTCAGCGGAAAGCTATTTGCCAAGTGCAAGCAAGTGCCATATAGAAATGCATTACTTGATAAAACACTAAGAAACGAACTGATGGGGCTGACAAGAAAAGCTGTTCTGGTTGCTTCTAAGCATGAAGAAGATATCGCAATCTAATACTGTTTAATACATTAGATGAATAAGCGAATAACTAAAAATGATATCCACAATAATGAGGTAACATAATGGAAATAATATATAGTGAATTAATACTAAGAAGAAGATCAAAACGCACCTATGATGGGCGTCCACTATCACAAGAAGACAAGATACAGATGATAGACTTCATTGAACAAATGGATAATAAACCATTTGGACTTAAAACACACTTTGATATCATTGAAAAAGGAAACATGGGCGAAAAGAAGATTAAGCTTGGAACCTATGGATTCATCAAGGGGACGAATTCATTTATTACTGCACGGTCAAATCAAGCAGACTTCAGCCTTGAGACATTAGGCTACCAGATGGAAAAGGTAATACTACATGCAACAGCATTGAATCTGGGTACATGCTGGCTAGGTGGTACATTCAACAGAGGTACGTTTGCCAATGCAATTGAACTTGAAAACGATGAGATTTTACCGATTGCATCTCCCATTGGATATGCGTTGGATAAACTGAGGTTTGGTGAGAAAATCGTACGACTTAGTGCAGGAAGTGACAATAGAAAGCCTTGGAATGAAATATTTTTCTCTGAAGACTTCG
>JAGLOK010000258.1 GCA_023139005.1 Clostridiales bacterium
CAAGAGTGTCATTGCAAATGTGCAAATGGATATCAATGAGATGAACTCGCAAATTAGACAAATAGAGCAAGAAAACAGTATTTTAAAAGCAGAAAAAATAAGTGCTGTTGATATAGAAAGCATAAAGATATCTGCTGAGAGAATGGGTATGTCATTACCTAAAACTAATCAAGTTGAATACGTGATTCACACCGATCAAGAGAAGAATACTTCTCTAAAATCGAATTAGTAGATATTACATGGGGGTGTAATACGTGGCGATAACCGATGCGCTACAAAGGAAAAGATTAAGGCTGTTGTTACGCCTTTTCGTGGGTATATTAGGTGCTCTCGTTGTATTCAGAGTAGGCTATTGGATGATTATTAGGGCAGATTGGCTCAGAGATAAAGCAAGTGCTCAATGGATACTAGAGCTCCCGGTGGAGCCACAAAGAGGGAACATTGAAGATAGAAACGGTAATATACTAGCAGCATCAGTAACAAGCAATACAGTTGTACTGCATCCAAAGGCGATATCACCGGAAGAATTACCAGAACTAGTTGATGCACTTGCATTGATATTAGATATTGATAGAGAGACAATTGAAAATAAGGCTAAAAAAACGAACTATTCAGTTGTATGGCTAGATCGTCAAATCTCTCAAGAACAAAGTCAGTTGATTCGTGAGCTAAACTCAAGTGGAGTTTCTCTCGCTGAAGATAAAAAGCGGTATTATCCGCTAGGTAACTTTTTA
The DNA here is from genome assembly GCA_023139005.1 of Clostridiales bacterium. GTDB lineage: Bacteria > Bacillota > Clostridia > Christensenellales > UMGS416 > JAGLOK01. The sequence goes on from JAGLOK010000258.1 coordinate 735, forward strand.
ACACAGGTTCTGGGGTTTACATCCGTAGATGGCGAAGGCCTTGAGGGCATTGAGTCCCGCTTCGACCATATTCTACACGGAACCCCAGGATCTATCGTTACTGAGACAGATCGAGATGGAAATCCGATACCAGGTTCTTATGAGCAATACAAATCTCCAATTGAAGGCAATAATATAAAACTAACAATTGATATTGCTATACAAAGCTATGCTGAGAAAGCTTTGGATATTTGCATGCAAGAAAATAAAGCAAAAAATGCAATAGCTATTGTTATGGATTGTAACACTGGTGAAATCCTGGCTATGGTAAGCAAACCAGATTTTGATAACAATGAACCACCAAGACATGATATTGAATTATTAAGAGACCTAACTCGTAATATCTCAACATCAAATCAATATGAACCTGGAAGTATATTCAGATTAATTTCATTAGCAGCTGCATTAGATAGCAACACTATAACATCTGATTATGAGACTAATTGTCCCGGATATTATGAAGTTGAGGGAAAGAAACTAATATGCTGGAACTATGAAGCACACGGTCATCAAGGACTCAAAGAAGTAATGCAAAATTCATGTAATGTTGTAATTGCTGATATTGGACAAAAAATGGGTGTAAATACTTTGTATAAATATCTAAACGATTTTGGATTAGGAGTAAAGAGTAATATAGAACTCTATGGAGAAGCATCTGGTACTATTATCTCACCGAAGTATATTGAAGAAGATAATCTTACTAAAATAGTTAATGGTCAATCAATATCATTAACACCTTTACAGCTAGTTAGTGCAGTATCTGCTATTGTAAATGGCGGTGATCTGATGAAACCAATGATTATCAAAGAAGAAACATCACCCAGAAATGAAATAATTCAAAGCTTTGGTTCTGAAAAGATTCAATCTGTGATATCATATAATACATCAATCTTATTAAATGAAATGCTAGTATCAACAGTAGAATACGGCAATGGATATAATGTTAGAATTGATGGATATAAAATTGGGGGAATGTCATCTACTTCACAAAAATATGATGAAGATGGGTATATTGTTAAAGATAAGCATGTTGCATCGTTTATAGCAGCGGCTCCAATGAACAATCCTCAAATTGTTGTGTTAGTTATAGTGGATGAACCAGAAACTGAGCAACACTATGGTTCGCTCATAGCGGCTCCTTATGTTAAAATGATTATGGAAGATGCACTACCATACTTAAGCATAATGTCAGATGTTAGTACGATAACACAAAGGGATTCTATAATTCTTCCCGATGTTATTGGAATGAGTGTAAGCGAAGCTGAAAGCACATTAAGGCGTCTTGGTATTGATAGTATAGTAGAAGGGTATGAAGGAAAAATCGCTAAACAGCTCCCCAAAGAAGGATCGAATATAGACTCGAACAAGAAAGTCATGATGTATCTTGAAAAGGAAGATGATCAAAATATAGGGCAAATTGTTGATGTACCGAATCTTGTTGATTTAGGTGTAGTTGAGGCAAATAATGCTTTGTTAAAAATAGGATTGAAAATAAGAGTAAATGGAGTGGGATCTGTTGTAATTTCACAATACCCAAGTGCTGATAGTGATGCATATATAGACGATGTTGTTATTGTAACAGTAGGATATCCGGAAAATGATGAAGAATAAGTTGGAGGAAACAATGCAATTATCAACATTACTCAAGGAAATAGAATATAAGTCAAAGAAATTTAGAGAAATATCTATTAAAGGTATATCAAACGATTCAAGAAAAATAGAATTAGATAACATATATGTTTGTTTAAGAGGTCTCAGTGTAGATGGTCATGACTATGCACATGCTGCATGTAATGCAGGTGCTACTTGCTTATTTTTAGAAGAATATATAGAGGACCTTGAAGATAATATAGTTCAAATTAAAGTGGATGATTCAAGAGATGCATATTCTAGGCTTGCGTCAAATTGGTATAAAAACCCACATAAATCACTAAAAATTATTGCAGTTACAGGAACAAACGGAAAAACAACAACTACACATATAATAAAAACTATTTTAGAAAATGCTGGCATAAAAACAGCTGTGTTAGGTACAACAGGTGCATACATCGCAGGAGAAAAATATGAGCAGAAATTAACTACACCCGACCCCATGGATTTTCATTATCTTCTCCGTATAATTGCAGATAAAAAATGTGAGTATGTTGTCATGGAGGTATCAGCACATGCTTTATATCTTAAGAAAACTGAACCGGTCAAATTTATTGCAGCAATATTTACAAACCTAACTCAAGATCATTTGGATGATTTTGAGACGATGGATAACTATAAAAATGCTAAAAAAATGTTGTTTCAAAATCATAAATGTAGTACAGCTATTGTGAATAGTGATGATGAGTATGAGAACTTTATGCTTAGCGATTATCACGGACCTGTGATTACTTATGGAACAGAAAATGATTCAGATTTATTTGCAGACAATATTCAATGTAGCTTTAGTGATGTCAATTATGAGTTGAAAACAAATGATGGAAAGTATAATGTACACATGAGGATTCCAGGTAGATTCAATGTGTATAATTCATTAGCATCAATTGGAGTATGTATGGAAATTGGTATAGAGATGGATTCAATACTTGATGGAATTGAGAAAGTAAACATTATTGACGGTCGTATGGAACGTGTAGACTGTGGTCAGGAGTATATGGTCGTTGTTGACTATGCACACTCTCCTGATAGCCTTAAAAGTGTTCTAAAAGCAGCGTGTGGCTTTACAAAAAACAGGGTAATCTCTGTATTTGGGTGCGGTGGTGATAGAGATCAGTTAAAACGTCCTATTATGGGCTCGATATCAAATGATATTGCAGACTTCACAATAATCACATCTGATAATCCAAGAACAGAAGATCCTGATTCAATTATTGACATGATTGAAAAAGGAATGAGAGACAATGAGTATGTTCGTATTACAGATAGAGAAAAGGCAATAAGACAATCCCTAGATATCGCACAAAAAGGTGATGTCATCGTCATTGCAGGTAAAGGTCATGAAACATATCAAGATGTGATGGGTAAAAAGCATCATTTTGATGATCGAGAAATAGTTAGAGAATATTTTAAAGAAAAAGGACAAGTATGACACAAACAATACTGACAATATTAATTTCATTTACAGTCGCACTTATTGTGGGACCAATTATGATTCCATTACTACAAAAATTGAAATTTGGACAAGTTGTAAGAGATGATGGGCCGGAATCCCATTTGTCTAAATCAGGAACACCGGCTATGGGTGGATTCATAATTATTATTGCAACTCTTGTAAGTGTATTTATATTTTTCAAAGGATTTGACTCATATATTATTGCTTTTATCTTAGCATTTATCGGGTTCGGGCTTATTGGATTTGTAGATGACTACATTAAAGTTGTATTAAAACGCCCTACAGGACTCAAGGCATGGCAGAAAGCAATTATGCAATTATTGCTGTCAATTGGTCTTGCAATATATATACAATCAATTGTAGGTAATGAAATAGCAATTCCATTTTCTAATCAAATGATTAATCTAGGTTGGCTAATGATACCATTTGCAATACTTATATTACACGCAACATCCAACTCAGTAAATTTAACTGATGGTTTAGATGGACTTGCATCAAGTATGTCTTTGATATTTTTCTTAGCGTATGTTGTTATATTTCAAGCAAGTGATATATATTCTGATGGAAATTTGGTTACTATAAGTGCTGCATTGGTAGGTGCTTGCTTAGGATTTTTACGATTCAACACGTATCCTGCAAGAGT
>JAGLOK010000259.1 GCA_023139005.1 Clostridiales bacterium
CGGATACGTCAATATGTGCTCTAACCTTAAAAGCGAGTAGCGCATATGACTCCGCAGGTAATTCATGTGGTCAAACATCATATAACTTCACATATACTGAACCTTGATAAATTAATCATACTAAAACAATCAAAACAACCGCTCATCATGGGCGGTTGTTTTTTAGGTTCAATTCAATAACAGCATTGCATAAATATGCAGAAAAGGGTATAATGTTACACGTATAGCATAAAGGATTAAGTAAATGAAATTATTAGAAGAGTATTCAATGAACGCACTGCCGGCTTTGCAAACTGTTTTGTACGACGGATGGGTATTAAGATTTGCCGAGGGATATACAAAAAGAGCCAACTCAATCAACCCGATTTATGATTCTAAGATAAAGTTAGAAAAAAAGCTTGGGATATGTGAACAGATATTTAGTAGCAAAAATTTAAAGCCTGTATTTAAAATCACACCAAATAGTTGTCCTGATTATTTGGATAAGGCATTAAGCGAGCAAAACTATCAAATTATTGATGAAACAAGTGTGCAAACCCTTGCCCTTGGAAGCCTTTCCGGTTCTGACTTAAATGAGACAGAGACAAAGTTTAACTTGGAAGATGAATGGCTTGATCTATTTAGCAGATTAAACAGTGTAAATGAAAAAAACAAATTGATATACAACAAGATGCTTAAAAGCATTGTGCCTATAAATTATTATTCATCATTAAGTACGGATGGTAAAAAGATTGCATGCGGTCGCGTGGTGATAGAAAATGATTTTGCAGGTCTGTTTGATATAACGGTTGATAACGATTATAGAAACAGAGGATATGGTACACAGCTAGTTAAAAACATGCTTTGTATTGCAGTAAATAACGGTGCGAAACATGCATATCTACAGGTAACAACAGATAACGATAGTGCTTATAATTTATATAATAAACTAGGATTTGAAGAAGTTTACAAATATCACTACAGAGGATTAAACTAATAAAGTTTGTTTCAACATATTCATGATTAACTGAGGTATTAGCTACTGTCTTAATGAATATAGAATGATTTCAAATCATATGAATGAATACCAAGTTGCTTTAAAAAAATGAAGCATTCCAGATGTCATATTGTATTTTTCGTCAATAACTCATATGTGAAAAACAGTCATTGAATTAGTCTAACTTGTCAATAGTTATTGTAATCATGTCTGACATCATGAGTCTATTTAGGAGTATTTCATATTCACCATTAGAATACGAATGTTCTTCAGTTTCATTTGCTCGCACATATCCGTTTTGCAGTAATACGTCTATATAGTCATCAAAGGCGGTTTCATTTGACGCTGTAACCATTATGATAGTCTGATTGCCGCTCACGTTGAGTGCAGAGTCCACAGTTCCTAGGGTAAAAGGGGGAACAGTCTTCGGTAGTGTGGAGGGCCATTTGCTATCAATAACTTGAGGATGCATCGTATCGGGAGCGTTGTAAGTATCATCCAGCCAAATATTGATATCGAGCTTGCTATTTACGTTTCCATTTATTTTTACAGTGATATCGTCTTTTATCAATACAGCTTCTATGATTATATCATCTTGATTTTTGCTTTGCTCAGTTTTCGTATAGCCCAGTGCTACTAATGATGCTACATATTGATTGATATGATTATCCGTATCATAGGAGCATACAATACGCAGACTTCCATCTTGCGCATCTTCTACTTTTGCAATATTGGAGGTGTCCGGTTGTGGAAAAGGAAGCGTTTCAGGCCACGTATAAACAGGATTAAGGGCTTGGTTGACCACTTCTTTTTCCTGTTCGGAAAAGCGACTGGAATCGATGTCTAAAACAGCGACATCTTCTCCCTGCTCTACAGTGATTTCATAGTTGTCCTTGATGAATTTTACAGCATCGTATTCTCCGCATTTTTTTCTATCTTTAGAGTTATCAATAAACCCACTTTTAACATATAGAATGTATTCTTCTTCAAATCCTGCTTTTTTCATGGTAGCGATATAGTCTTCCAAGTCTTCTCTAGTAACGCCATTTATGAAGATTCTGATTTGATTAACATCTGCAAAAATAGTGCTTATTTCCCCTTTGAGCGCTAGTATAGATTTTGGGATGTAGTCTGGCCATGCTATATTTTCTCCGGAGCTGAAGCCTGCTTCGTTGAAATTGTATGTACCTGGGACGTCGGTTTTTTCATCATGGGTATCGATTGCCTTGTCAATGTCATTTGCATTGTTCGTGCAGCCTGTAGTAAACACTAGCATAATGGTTATTAGAATTACGAAATATATTTTTGATGAATTCAATTATATTTCCTCCGGTACTTTTATATTATAGCATCAAGATTATTTATACCTATGACATTTTTATTTTCAGTTGAAATATAGAGCATGCGACAATATTTTACTATATTATACCATCGTAGAAACAATACGTCTATTAGCGACAGTTTCCTGAACACATTGGTGATAATTGCCTATCTGTAATTCTTTTTGTATACTATGTCCATGAAAAAGAAACACAAAGCAGACTATGAGAGCATCAATCCATATGAAGACAAAGCTCCTTTTTTTGTAAGAATGGAGCATTTGGCGCGGTATAGATGGGCAAAAGAAATGTTGCGACGCAAAAAATTACAGCGAGTGTTGGACATTGCTTGTGCTGATGGATATGGAACAAATGAACTTTTTGCAGATGGACGATTTGTACTCGGTGCAGATAGGGACAAAGCGCTAATCAGCAAAGCCAATAGTAGACATACAAACTGCACATTTGAAACTATAGATATTGATAAACAGCCAGATAGAATAAGAGCACACGCACCATTTGATGCAATATGCTCATTTGAAACATTAGAGCACTTGAAGCACCCCAAAAGAGCGTTAAAAGTGTTTAACGAGTGCTTATGTGACGATGGGTACTTGTTGCTGTCTATTCCAGATGGTAAATATGAACCGAAAGACTGTGATGGAAACATCATATCAGACTTTCACTTGCATGCATTTTCTAATACAAGGATTGTAAAGATGCTAGATAGGGCTGGCTTTAAAATAGAGCAAGTATTGCATCAGCATCTAGGAGCGCAACTGCATAAAAATTTTAATCTTATTGTGCGCGACAGACAAATATCAAAACAAGAGCTGCTTAAGATGTTTCCAAGCGATGAAAAGAGCCT
>JAGLOK010000026.1 GCA_023139005.1 Clostridiales bacterium
GGTGTAGGGCTCACAATATCAATGATAATCGTCAAGCTTTTTTGTCCCGACTTGTCACCCATACTCACAGAAAAACCAATGTTCAGATCCCCCGATGAAGGTACTGAATTGTTCACATCTAAGAAATCTTCTGCTTTTGTGTAATTACTACTGTAATTCATTGTCATACTATGATTTTCTGTGTATTTATCAAGCGCAATTGCACTATTGTAGTAAAAAATCCTAGCATACATATTCTGTAACATAAGAGTGCGAATTGCCTTACTCTTCTGTTTTGACGAAGCCTCACTTATCATCTTCTCAATTTTCATATCTCTACTATTTAATATACCCTGACTATCAGTTTTTAAACTATTCATAAAGTACGTGGTATCTTGTGCAATTAAAAATAATTGCTCATCAATTTGTGCTATCAGCTCTTCTGCAACAGAATCCAAAGCATAATAATCTATCTTTGACTGTGCTGCTTTGATTGCAAGGTTTTTGTTCGTCCAGCTTGCAGTGAGTGCGATTCCGCCAAATGTTGCAAGTACTACTATAATCAGAACTACCAATACAGAAGCTGCACCACGATTATTCATCCTCATGACACACCTCCCTGATAGTATTTCTTTCCAATCAGCTCTAGTATCGCTGTTTTTTCATTGTCTCTTAACTCATATATATTAATCTTTATTTTGTATAGTTCTCCTGATAAATATTCTGAATCCAAAATGATTTCAAGGTCAACTTCAATTGAAGCTTTTTCAATATTGTCTTTTTCATACCAATTATCATCAAGGTAGAGTGTCCATTTGTATTGAGATGTATCATTATCGAGATAACGGTTGGATAAGTGAGCATTCTTAATGAATATGTCTAGATCTGTTGATTCTCTAAAAACTTCAGCAATATTACTACTCCATATGACTGAGTCATCATATAGGCTCGCATCGCTTGCTAGATCATCACTGGTTATAAACATGGTTAGTAATATACCACTGCACAATGCTAATGCTGCAATTGCTACAACAAGTTCTACTAGGGTAAAGCCTTTCTTATTCATTCTCATCATTTACCCCCACCTGTTCGCAGCGCAATGATTTTTATTTGAGAGGCAATTTCTCCACTTACAAGATATTGAACTTCAACTCGAAGTGCATTCCCCACCTTCTGTATACCAAAGTGATATACATCACCGATTTTAAGATAATTATCCAATTGCACTTCTTGACCTTCATAAACATAGTACTCAACAAGTTCGTCCTTATGTTGCATAATCCATAGGTCTTCCCCTTCTACATCTGTCGCATTCGAAATGACAAGTGCATATTCTTGTTCGTTTTCAGGATGTGGAACAAGCTTAATGTTACCTTTTTCATCTCCTTGACGAATTCTATTTTCTACATAAGAGAGTGTGATTCTTGCATATGACTTGTTTGAATGGTTCTCAGAAAGTCGATCGTATGCACCACTTCCCGCTTGTATCAAGGTAAAGCACAATATACCAAACAAAGCAAGCAATGCAAATACCATCATCAATTCTGCTTCTGTATATCCTTTTTTGTTTCTGAATTTTCTCATTTTTCTACCACCCTAACAATGGGTCTAATATTTGACCCAATAAACTCATAGTAGTAGAAATACCTTTCTTCTTGTAATATGATTCCATAGTTGTCTGTTAGATACTCAATCGTCGGAGGGTAAGCACCTTCTATTGCATAACAATGAATCAATGCCTTTTCTACAGATGTTTCTATAGTTTGCTTTGTAATATCTGCATTCTTAAGCACTGTCTCACTAATTACAGGTATTAATGTAATTGATAATACAATCAGAAATGCTGCAAGTATAAGTCCTGCAATGATTTTGAGTTTACTACCCATGATTATCCAACTACCCTCATGATATTTATTAACGGTAACATAATCGACAATAGGATTGTACCGATGATTATCGAAAGTATTATGATAAGTACGGGTTCTATAACAGTAGTAAGCCTTAGTAATGCTTCATCAACGTCCTCATCATAGAAGTTTGCAGATTTTTTAAGCATGTCTGCAAGCTTACCTGTCCTTTCGCCTACTGTCAGCATCCGAAGAAGCATAGGTGGGAATATTCCTACTTCACGTACAGCGATTGCAAGCGATACTCCTTCTTTAATCTTATCTTTTGCTTTGTTTAACTTTTCCTGTATGTGTTCATTTTCCAACAAATCCGATAGTTTTTCCAATGACTCATCCAAGGGTACACCACTATCTAGCATCATTGCTAAAAATCGCGCAAATTTTGATGTCATCAGCCTTTTGACCAATAGTGAAACACCTGGAATTGAAAGCTTCATTTTATCGTTAAACTTCTTACCAACCTTTGTAGTTGACCACCAAAGAAAGAATATGATAATGACTGCAATACCCAACAAAACATACAGTCCATATTGTCCTAAGAATGTAGACATATCCAAAAAGCCACGTGTAATACCAGGTAATTCTCCACCCATTGACTTTAGCATACCATCAAACATTGGAAGAATCTTTACAACCAATAGCCCAATCACCCAAATCATCAGCACAGTTAATAATATAGGATATGTTACCGCTGTTCTGATTTTTTGCTTTATCCGACTATCTTTTTCATAATACTGTGCCAGTTGAATAAACACTTCATCTAAATTACCGCTTGCTTCACCGATTGTGACGAGGTTTACCATATATGATGGAAATATCTTCTCGCCTTTCATTGCAGTAGATAGTTGAGAATGTTCTGATCCCATAATTTGATCATAAACATTCGATACTGCAAGTTCTAATGCGAAATTATTAGATTGCTCACATATCAACAGAAGTCCTTCAAGTATGGACATATCCGAAGATAGGATAGCCGACATCTGCCTACACATCACAGATAAATCTCTTGATGAGGCTTTTGTTGAAGTTACTAGCTTTATTTTTGCTTCTCTTAAGACAATCTCGTCATATCCGCGCAAATGCAACTTGCTTTCTGCACTACTTTTATTATCTGCTTTTAAGTAGCTTTCTATTGTCTCATTACTACTATTGACTGCACTAAATTTAAAAAAACCCATATCCTTGCACCTTCTTCATTTTTGTCATATTACATTGAATAACATTATTTTACATCACTTCACTGGTACTTGTCTACAATTTCTGATAACATATCTGCATATTGCTCTCTAATTTCTTTAGGAAAGAGAATCTCTGCCTTATCTCCTAGCATGAAAATCCATGAAAAGAATCCCTTTGATGGCAACACTTTAAAGGTGACTATCAAAAAGTCTTCCTTCTCTGTTGCTTTTACGTCTGTCCCTAGTCGGTCATATACAACATCTCTCAACGATTTATCAAATTTCACTTGAACACGAATTTCATCTCCCGAGAACATAGTAAAGCGTCCTTTTACATATTCCGCTGCATCGAGTCCCTTTTCAAAACCCGGAAGCGTGGTTACAGATCTTCTTTTTTCATCTACTACTTTCGAGGATATCATGCGATCCAGTCTATAGTGCGCAAGCCCGTCATACTTGTCCATATTTGCTATCAAATAATAGACATCATCAACCCAAACCATCATATATGGATTGACTTCATATATCATCCCACCATATCTAGGAACTGCTGTCTTTTTTTCATCATATTTAAGATACTTGAATGAAAGCTTTTTGTTATTAGATATCGCTTTATTAATAGCATCAATAGAATAAAATATTTCTTCATTCTTACCTTTTGTACGACTATCTACAAAAACTTGTTTTTTAAGAAAATCAAATTCATATTTACTACAGAGCGTCCCTAATTTGTCAATAAGCTGTTGCGTCTTCTTTGAAGAGATAAAGCGTGCAGATTGTACTGCATCAATAAGTAAACGAACTTCTGCATTTTCAAATTCCCGACTACCCAAAAAATATCCTTTGCTATCACGAATGATATCATATCCACTCTCCTCAAGCGCAGTGATATTTCGATAGATCGACTTTCTTTCCGCTTCAAGTTCAAATTCCGATAAGTAGTCAATTATTTTCGTTGCTGAAATCGGGTGCTTCTCATCAGAATATTTTGATAATATCTCTAGTATCCGCATTGATACCATCTTGTTTTTGGAGGTTTGTGACATAAAATCTCCTAAGATAAGAATATCTATATTATACTACAGAAAACTGGAGTATGTAACGAATTGATCATAATGCTATGTTCTATTTCTGCCCTTACTTGTCAGAAACAAATTATACTATTGCTTCAATTTTAGTTCAATCACAACTATTTCCGGAGGATTAAATAATCTGATATCAATATTGCTTGTTCCAAGTCCGCTGCTTATGATCAATGGCATCCCATCTATATTATTATACCCTGTTTTTATTTGAGGAAACAGTTTAAAATCATATCCAATGAACTCAACTCCGAAAGGCAACTTTACTTGTCCCCCATGTGAATGTCCCGCAATAGCTAACGAGTACCCATACTCTGGAAATAGCTCATATTGTGTAAATCTATGAGAGACCAATATTTTGAATCCACCTATATTGTTTGACTCTTCTTTTAATGTTTCTATATTTCTTTCGATAATCTTTTGTGTTGCTTTTTTAGTATACTCAGTTGGTAGTTCTTGGCTTGAGTATAATTGTTCAGGATCATCTAGCCCACAGAAGCTGATGTGTTCGGTTTCTTTCTCAATATTGTAGCAATTATTGCTGAGTACTATGATTCCCATATCGTTCAACGTCCTACTAAGTTCCTCTGCAAGCTGTGGGTCTGCCTTATAGTAATTATTCCCCTTAACCCAAATTATCGGTGCAGTATCTTTCAGCTCTTCACATAGAGATACTATGTTTTCGATTTCACTAGATTTTCTGTCAATCATGTCTCCTGTCATCAATATGATATCTGGGTCTTGTTCTGATATTTTGTTCACCAATACTTCGTTATCGTTTTGATATATTCCATTATGATAGTCTGTAATTTGAATAATCTTATACCCATCAAATATGGCAGGTAAATTTGCATACTCAATCGTGTAATTGCGAACTACCAATTCTCTGCTTGCAAGTAATCCCCAAACGAATAATACGATACTTATAATAAATAGTACTATTATTATATATAGCACACTAAATCCCCTTTTCTTCTGAATCAATCGTTTCTTTTTTCTTCTTCGGATCATTGTTCAGTATTAACCCTTCTTCTGAAAAACTCATAGTATCTACATTCTAATCTTCCGTTGAAAAGTCTTCTTTTCTTATCTGCTTTACGATGTGCCAAATGCTCTACATCTTCTCTCGAACTTATGATGTGCCATGACCAGTTTTGTGGTAACATATCAAAAAAGTCTTCATACAATG
>JAGLOK010000260.1 GCA_023139005.1 Clostridiales bacterium
ATACAAATACTAAGGAGATACAACATGAAAACAATTACCAAAGATATGACCATCGGAGAAGTTATTCTACAGGACATGAGAGCGGCTTCCGTGTTTATGGAACAAGGGATGCACTGTGTAGGATGCCCGATGTCACAAAGAGAAACAATCGAACAAGCATGTGCTTCACATGGAGCAGACTGTGACGCACTGGTTTCGTCACTTAATACTTTTTTTGAAGAAAACACAATATAGTTAAGGAGAGCAAAATGAAGAAATTTCAATGCACAGTATGCGACTGGATCTATGACGAAGAAGAAGAAGGCGTACCATTTGCAAATTTACCTGAAGACTATGAGTGCCCGGTATGTGGCGCAAGCAAAGATTTGTTTGAGGAAATGAAATGAACAACAAACTAACCCAGAATGTATATTCTGTTGGTGTCAAAGACCCTGAATTAAGGGTCTTTGATGTTGTTATGCATACAGACATGGGAACTACATATAATTCCTATCTGATAAAAGGAAGCGAAAAAACCGTACTAGTGGAGATGGTCAAAGACGGGTTTTATGATGAGCATGTAAAAAACATCAAAGAACTTATTGATATAGCTGAAATTGACTATATCGTTGTCAGTCATTGCGAACCTGATCATAGTGGTTCGTTGGAGAAGTTTCTTAAACTTTGTCCCAATGTACAAATCGTAGGCTCTCGTGCAACATCAAACTTCCTACCCAACATTGTAAACAAAGAACTTGATATACAGGTAGTTGGTGATGGAGATACAATCAGCCTTGGGGATATCAACATTGAATTTACTATGGCACCTTTCTTGCATTGGCCGGATACCATATTTACATATGTAAAAGAAGATAGATTACTCATTACAAGTGATGTGTTTGGATGTCATTATTATAATGCGGAAACAATATATGATGATGTGGATGACCTTTTTCCTGCACAGGACTATTATTATAAAGTGATTATGGAGCCATACAGACCTCATGTGGTAAGTATGCTAAAGAAAATCGAAGGACTTGATATAAAACTATTGTGCCCTGCACATGGTCCGATTATCAAAAGGCCTAGTGAAATTGTAAATCATTACAAACAGTGGACAAAAGATGTTGGTAAGGTGAATGACCCAAAGAAAGCGGTCATAACATATGTATCTGCATATGGATACACAAGAACACTTGCAGGTGTATTTGAAAGGGAGTTTAAAGGCGCTGGATATGAAGTCGTATCGTTGGATGCACAACATGTCGCATTGGGTGATATTCTCAAAGAGATTGACAATGCAGATGTAGTAATGTTTGGGTCTCCAACATTCAATCGTGATGCATTAGAGCCCATATGGAATGTAATGACTTCATTAAGTGCTGTAAAGTACAGAAACATTCCCGCAGCAGCATTTGGTAGCTATGGTTGGTCTGGCGAAGGTAGTATCAACTTAACTGCAAGACTTAAACAATTGGGGTTTAAAATCACTGATCCATTTAGAGCAAGGCTGAAGCCTTCAGATGAAGAGATTGGTGACGCTACTATATACATCAAAGAATTTATACTATCTATAGAATCTGCAAGCTAACTTAGAAGTGAAGTGAGTTTGTCATTGTAGAAAATGACCAGCTCATGAAGCGGACGTGTTAGGGCAACATAAAGTAGATTTGCATGCAATTTATCGCTGGGGAAATTAGTTTCCTCAGCGTTTGTTATAATTACACAATCAAATTCCAAGCCTTTGCATAGGTGTGCAGGAACCACCATGATACCTGCATTGTACTGTGTATCGCTATCTTTAAGTAATGTTATTTCAGGGATGAGTTTTACTAGTTTGCTATGAAGATTCTTGCACTCTTTTGGTAGCTTTTCGACCAATGCAATACTTTTATGTCCTGTAGATTTCATAGAATTTATTTGATCCACGAGTTGATTTTGTGGACTTGAAGATTTGATAATCTGTGGTTTTTTGCCATGACGGAGTACTGGTATTGCATTCTTGCGTGTGTTTTCTGCAAACTTGCATGCGACTTTTTCTGCAAATTCCATGATCTCTATGGTATTTCTGTAGGATGTAATGAGTTCATAAAATTGAGATTTGCCTGAGAATACGGTCTTTTTCATTGTATTCCAATTATCAATTCCACGATATGAGTATATACCTTGTGCTAAGTCTCCTACGATTGTGAATGCTTCGTTGATGGTTAAGCTTTTGAGTATGTCAAACATGAATGGTGAAAAATCCTGTGCTTCATCTAAAACTGTATGATGAATATCCAAGGATACCTTGTGCCCGAATAACTTCTTTTGTAGTATGATTAATGCGGGTATATCAATGCTTTCAATGTGTTTATTGCTCAGTACTTCATTGGTGTATTCACATGAAGCAATCCAGATATCTTCATCAACTTGTGTGGGTAGTGCATGCATATGATTAGTAGAGTTGAAATCCTTATATATATCAAGGAGTTTTATCTGCTTAAAGTCTTTGATATAATCTGCAACCATATTATTGTGGAGCATCTTTATTTCTTCAAGCTTTGCATCTCTTGAAGCATAGAGCTTTTTCATATTTTCCATGCGTAATTTATCATTGCCTTTTACAACTTCTCTTAGATAATTGGCACGCTTTCTGGTTTCTGTTTCAATATATAAATTGATTTTCGTAACTGCATCATCTGCTAATTGTTTGAGTCTTTTTTTAAGCTCTTTTATCCTTGGTTTCAAGGGGAAAGGGGAGAGTTCATTGATATAGATTGAAAGAAGCTTTTTTCTGCTTGCTACAATGTGCTTACCAAGCATAAAGTCACGATTAGGGAAAATTTGCTTTGGTAGATGCTTTAGATATAATTCTAGACAATCTTTGTAATCTAGACTTCCTTTGAATGTACAAACTTTCATTATAGTGTCTTTTTCTACATCTGAAACATCAGGAGATAACAGCTTTATCAATGATGTATTATCATCAAGTTTGGGAATAGATCTTCCACATAGTTTGATTGCTAGGCCATAGAAAGTCTCTTGAATTACAGCCTCTACACCCAAATCGGGAAGAACAGCAGATATATAATCTAGGAATAATGGATTGGGAGCGATTACCATCAGGTTGTTGGAACTCATCGTATCGCGATAGGTATAGAGCATCCATGTGATTCGGTGTAGTGCGATCGTAGTTTTTCCTGCACCTGCCACGCCTTGAACAATAGTGGGGATTTGATGGTTACACCTTAATACTGCATTTTGCTCTTTTTGTATGGTTGTAACCACATCACGAAGTTTACTATCTGCGTGATCTGATAGCACGTCGTTTAGATATTCCCCTTGGCTGATGATGTCGGATTCGACGATTGAATGTAGATACCCTTCTTTGAAGAAGAACATTCTCTTTAGTGTAATATCACCCGTGATAATTTTGTAGGGTGCCTTGTATTCAGCAGGTCCTACTTGGTGTGTGTAGTATAGGTTTGCGATGTTAGATCGCCAATCGACAATGATGGGTTTGCGTGTTTTCGGATCCAGCACACCCCATTTTCCGATATATAAGTTTTGTGAAGTGCTATCGTGTGGTTTAAAATCAATTCGTGTGAAGAATGGACTTTTTTCTGCGTGACGTAATCCAAGTAATGTACGTTGGGTCATTTCATATACTTTGGAAGCGATAAACAGATCATTACTGTAGTTTCCGCCAGTTGCTGCAATTAAATCTGTTAGTGCGATGTGTTGATCTTTTTCAACAGGTATGAGCTTATCAATTTCTGTTGAGATATATTCTGTGATATTTATTGCATTGCTATTTTCAAGTGTAAAATCCGGATGTTGCTGCATCAATATATACCTCCATCTATAATACAAAAAAAGGAAGTTTATCATACTCCCTTTTTTATTATTTGTCAATGATCGATGTATTGTCTATGCTCCGAAGTATTGCACGAGCTTGATTATTCCAAAGATAACGCCTCCAACAATGACGAGTGTCATGATAACCTTTGGAATGCTAA
>JAGLOK010000261.1 GCA_023139005.1 Clostridiales bacterium
GGTGATCATGGACAATACTTATTTGTTATACCAGAAATGAATGTTGTTACGTGCATACGTAAGAAAGTTGGCAAACGAAAAGATATGTTTCTACCACGAGACTTTCTTTTTGACTCGATTTTCCCTTATTTGAGTAAATGATTTGCGGGATAGATGTATGCTTTCAAATGTTTCAGTTGATTTTACTATTAATAGATTTTTATAACTAATAGTTCCACTACCAAATAGCATTTCAATAAAACAGTAAATTTGAAATTAGTGTGAATACTGCACGGAATCCCTTTATTTATATTTAATCGTGGTATAATACTACAAGATATACAAAGTCTATATATATATTATGTAGCATTATGAAAAAATCATTGAATTCATTTATATTTTATACCTAATTAATAATAACTTAAGCACACAAACTATACGATAACGCACCACAGGAGACGTTATGTATATTTCATTTGCATTATTGCTTGCATGTGTTTTTTTAGGTGGTAGTTCCATCAAATTCAAGGAAAAGGGAAAATAAATGAAAAAAATAATCGAAGAGATGCTACGACATAGAATCATTATACTGATCATATCGGTATTGTTGATTGTATCGGGCATCTACAGCTACATCAACATCCCAAAAGAGGAAATGCCAAAGATTGAAACGATTTATGGCTATGTGCAGATTGTCGCACCGGGATTGAACAATCAAGAAATTGCAGATAAGATATCAAGCCCCATTGAAGACATTATCAATGACTACTCCAATGTAGAAAGCTTCAAAACAACATCCATTGACAATGCAAGTATCATATTGATTGAAATGGGTATCGGGGACACAACGTCTGCAGAAACTCTGGAGAAGATTAAAACCGATGTCTTAAATGCAAACATCGATGAGCGAATCTCAAGCATTGACTTTATTACCAATATGAAAACAGGGGAAGTCATCTATGCAGTTCATAGCGAGAGCCTCTCTGAAATGCAGCTCATGCAGATTGCAGATGACTTAGCAAAGCACTTGCAAGGTGTTGAAAACATTTCTAGAGCCAAGCTAAACACCGCATACTCAGAGGAAATCGTAGTCACTGTGGACTATGACATGCTCAATAGCATGCCCATTACGCTACTGGATGTATTTAACGTTATCATGGCCAACGGTATGGAACTGCCGCTGGGCAATGCATCATTTGATGATAAAAGCGCAAGCATATTAATCGACGCAAACTACACCACAACAGGGGAGATACAAGACCTTGTGTTGTTTTCAGATGGTGAAACTACATATCTTATTTCAGATATTGCAAAGGTTGTAAAGAAAAACACCAAGAACAAAAAAGTATATGAATTTAACGGAGAGATAACGGCGTTTGTCGAAGTGTTCTTTGATGAAGATATTGACTATACCGTGCTGGGAGATGAAATAGAAGATGCGGTGAAAGAATTTACTGACACGCAAACAGAGGAAGTCAGCATCACTTCGATGACCTTTTCCCCAAAGTATGTTAGTGAGCAGGTAAACTCCGTAATGAAGAACCTGCTGCTATGTATCGCAATCGTCATGCTTGTCGTATTGATAGGATTGGGATTCAGAAACGCAATTGCAATCGCGATTACCATACCGGTCATTGTCATGGCGACCATCGGCGTGCTCTACATCATGGGAAACCATTTGCAGTTGATGAGTATTGCGGGGCTGATTGTATCCATCGGAATCTTAGTGGACAACTCCATCGTGATATCAGAGGCTGTACAGCATGAACTCAACATTGGACGCGATATCAAGACTGCATGTGTCAACGCAATCAAGGACAACTACCTTCCGGTACTGACGTCAACACTCACAACCGTTGCAGCATTCATACCGCTGATGTATCTTCCGGGCGTTGCAGGAGATGTTGCATTTACATTGCCACTCACGATACTGATTGCTATTTCACTTTCTTATGTGATCGCAATGACACTAACTCCTACACTTGCCAAAATGTTCTTTAAACGCAAGAAGTATAAGAAAAAGAAGATCATGAAGTTCAATAAGAAGATTAGACGGTCAATGAAGTCCATCTTCAAACTTTCACTGGCGCCTACCATCATCGCTTTTCTTGTACTAGGAGTACTAAGCTATCTGGTTGTAATGCGACTTGAGATTGATATATTGCCAAAGACTGAAAAAAGCATCGTATATATCGACTATGAGTATAATGAGATTAACGACGATACAGGTACCTACGACTTTGCAAAGGACATCGAAGTGATTGTTAAAGATCAAGACAATGTAATAAGCTATGCATTCTCGCAAGGGGGCGATTTGCCCAAATTCTACATGACACTCGATGTAGTCAATAACCTACCGCATAATGGACGATTCTTCATAGAGTTTGACTGCAAGGCAATTGAGCTTGAAGGATATATGAAGAATTTAGAGGATGACTTGCAAGAGTCAGGAAACATTGTTGTCAATAGGCTCGAGCTTGCACAGCCTTCTGCCCCGGTTCAGATACTGCTACTATCCAATGAGTACGAAAACTTAGAAAGCGTATCAATGGATATCTATAGTGAAGTAGAAAAACTCGATA
>JAGLOK010000262.1 GCA_023139005.1 Clostridiales bacterium
TATCAAGCGACTAAAAAGCAAGGGATTCGATGTGAGCAATGAATATATGCTTTGTATGCCATCTAATTTCTTGACTCCGACAGAGGAGAATCTTGCGATTAAGATTATACAAATACTTCCTATAAAGTGTGAAGAAATCGTAAAAGATATAGTAAATAATATTAGAAATAAAAAAAGACCATTCTTAATTGACAAGGTAATGTTGTCTATTGCATTCTTTGAAAGAATTGGAGCTAAGATATTTGGTAAGTTAATTAAAGCTAATGGGAAATGCAATTCATGCGGATTGTGTGCAAGAGAATGTCTCGTATCCAATATTACAATGGCGGATAATCATCCACGGTTTGGTTGGAATTGCACGATATGTATGCACTGCTTATATAATTGTCCCCAGGATGCTATACATGCGAGAGTATTCGGAAGTGTCGTGATAAAGCAGGGATTTGATATCAAATTTTATGCAAAAATGGCAAAAGAAAAAGCGATTAATGATAAAATAATTATTACAAAAAACAAACATTGGAGTGGTGTTGTTAAATATTTATCTGATGAGTAATTGTAAATAATACTCGAAGAAACTAAAATACTCAGTAATGAATATATTCATCACCGAGTATTTTAACCATCATATTAATAAAAACAAAAACAATAGGGCATAAGTCTTTTTAACTGGTTGTATTCGAAACTTATGTAAAACAGATTATCTTCGTCCTGTAAAGAAGATTTGAAAAGAATCATAATCTTTATAACACTTTAATTCATTAGTTATTGTTTTACCTGGCTTAATTTCATTATCGTCATCTGTAAAATATCGAGTAGTATGACCTACTAAGGAATCCCCATTGAAAAATAGAATCGTACCTTGAACAAATTCAGCTGCCTCTTCTCCATTATTAGTTAATGATACAATCTCTTTTCTGGAAGCAGAGCTGCTCTCGTATGATAAATCAGATACAACACATTCATAATAAGATTCTTCATCGGCTTGTATGTCATACTCTATTGAAGAAGGATCATCATCAAGCATGAAAGATAATGCTATTTCTGTATTACTTTCAAAAGCCTCTTCCGAATTAGTTTTGGCTCCAGTAATATTTCCTTCGCTGTCATATGCTCTCAGGTTTACACTAATATCTAAATCAAATTCTGAGTTGTTTTTTATCACCAAAAATAACCATGTAGTTTTTATTGAATTGATATACTTGCATTCAACTACGCTAAGTTGAGAGATAACAGCATCTTTACTAAATCTTGGTGGTACAGGTGTAGGCTCGGGCGTTGCAGTAGGCTCTGGTGTAGCTTCAAGTATTTCTACTTTATTTAGCAAAGTATCTCGTTCATTGATAACGTCGTCTAACTCTTCGTTAACATCGTCTAGCTCATCACTAACATCGTCTAGTTCATCAACAACAGCTTCATATTCTTCTTGAGAAATTCCTGTTGAACATGAAGAAAAGCTAAATATAAGTATGAAAGCTGTAAGTATTAAAAATATTCTTTTCATATTTTCTCCTCGATTTTTTATATAGTTGTATATTATAGCAGAAAATAACAAAAATACCAGTATAAACTTAAAACACTTAGAAAATAATGAAACATAAAACCTTAAATAAAATAATATGGCAGTATTTGATTTTCGGACTAGTAGAAAATTGTCGGATTATATTGTATAGAATTAAATAATCCTAACCTTGCATTTTTTAATATAATATATTAAAATCATTGATAACAAAATAACAAGATATGAGGCAGCATGAAAAACATTGATATAAATTTGAGAAGCAAGACAGTAATCATAGGCGAAAGAGTCAACCCTACAGGAAAAGAAAAACTTTCAAAAGCCATGAAGGAATTTGACTTACCATATATTTTAGAAATAGTTAATGACCAAATAAAGAATGGTTGCACAATAGTTGATATAAATGTTGGAGCAGAAGCAGTTGATGAGTCAAAGCTCTTCTCAATGCTTGCAAAAAAACTCTCGAATTTATCAGTAACAGCTTGTTTTGACAGTTTCAATGTTAACTCGCTTGAAAGTGCGCTTGAGAACTACCAAGGTCGCGCAATTGTAAATTCTGCAAGTTCAGCAAATAAGGATTATGAAAAAATTATTAAACTTGCATCAAAGCATAAATCTATGATTATTCTTCTTCCGTATCAACATAAAACTAATTTGATTTGTGAAGATAGGATAGAAGCCCTCACGCCATTACTTGAATGTGCATATGATAATGGACTTACAAAAGATGATATTCTCGTCGATGGTGTGGTAATGGCAGTTTCAAGTGATATTGGTGCTCCAAAGGAGACAGTTAAATTCATTGCTTGGTGTAAAGAGCAAGGATTAATGACGGTTGCAGGGGTGTCAAATGTATCGTTCGGATTGCCAAATAGGAGTGCAATTAATCGTGAATTCTTATCAATATTAGTTAATGCGGGATTGACTGCTGCGATAATTGATCCCATAGAAGAGTATTATGAAACAATTACAGCAAGCTATTTACTGCGTGGAAAAGATGAATGGTGTATGGAATGGATTGAAAAAAACAGATATACATCACTTAATCGCTTATATATATAAAGGTCGTCCTATTTGCACAAGGATGACCTTTACTTTATATAATACAGTTAGTCTTTCATAACTCTATTTCCTGTATTTAACCAAATGACACCGCCTACAATAACAAAAGTGAAAACCATTGTACCAATTACCATGATTAACTCAACCTGCAATGGGAATATGATAGTGAACACAGACATCACAGCCCAAACTAGTGCAAGAAGATAAACAAAATTACCCATATTGTGAGTTAACTTATCAATATCGAATTTCCCTTTTTTCTCCTTGGATGATGTATTATAACCGGATATCAGCCACGTTACCTTTTTGACCTTTATAAAGTAGCCAATAATAAATAGTATGAGTGTGACACCTACGTTAATATAATTCATGACAAACCTCATCGATTGTTCTAAAAAAAATTATATCAAAGCAACGACTAAAACAACAGTAAACCCTACAACAAAAGCAGTAATCATTAGAAATAGAGTCTTAGAATAATCTTTTGGTGTAATCTCTCCATCTTTATCCATTTTCTTTATCATAGGAAATAAACGCCAATAAAATGAAAGAATTGATAAAATCAATGCAACTAAAGTAAATAATTGTGTTAGATGATTCCCAAAGATGATAACAACAATAGCAATCATTATAAAAATTAGCTTTGCACCAGCAACCCAATTAATCATATATTTAATTAGATCATGAACTTTAGGAGTTTCTTTTGATTGTTCCCATGCATTGAACACACCAATGCCATTTGCCATCCTTGTTCCCGGGTTAAAGTAAAGCATCATTATGTTTCCACACTCAATGATAGTAAAAATAAGTATTGCTATTTGTAAAATATTCATCATTAGTACCTTTCGTTTTATAAGTCATAAAAATCGAAACATAATATAACACTAACTTCATTGATAAAACAAGTATATCTGTGATATATTAACGTACAAAGAATTATTAAGGATGTATATGAAATTTATAGCAACAACAGGTTTTGGTATGGATGGCGCACTGTCAAGAGAATTGAAGGCTTTGGGGTTAAAAGCAGAAGTTCAAACAACAAGAGCAATCATTGAGGGCGACTTAAAGGATGCAGCATATGCAAACCTAATGCTTCGCACAGCAGGAAGTGTTCGACTTATCGTTGGTGAATTCGATGCTGAAAGCTATGATGAGCTTTTTGAAAACGTTAAAAACATTCAATGGCAAGACTATATTGAAGAAGGTGCAAATCTGAAAGTGAATGCGAGAACAGTAAAAGCGAAGTTGTATTCAGTGTCTGATGTTCAGTCCATTACACAGAAAGCAATTTATACGAAGTTGAGTGAGAAATATAAAGTCAAAGTAATTACCGGAGCGATTAAGTACTCGATAGCAGTGCATATTCACAATAGTCATGTGACTGTGTCAATTGATACATCAGGTAGACCGCTACATATGCGTGGATATCGTGTCCTAAACCCTACTGCTGCATTACGAGAAACACTAGCAGCTGCCCTTGTAATTTTTTCATCTTGGCGTGGAGACTGGAAAATGTATGATCCAATGTGTGGCTCTGGAACTATATGTGTTGAAGCTGCTATGTTTGCACGGAATATGCCTCCGGGAGGTAAACGTTCATTTGCAGCAGAAAGCTTTCCGTGGTGGGATGAAAAAATTTGGCAAGATGCAAGGCAAAGATGTACAGATGAAACAAAACCAGAAGGAAGCGTTGAAATTCTTGGTAGTGATAAAGATAGACGTGTGTTACGAATGGCAGAAACTCATGCAAGAAGGGCAGGAGTATATGGAGATATTAAGTTCTTTGAAAAGGACGCCACAAAATTAGCCATTACAGATCCACATGGACATATTATATCAAATCCACCATACGGAGTTCGCCTTGGTGATGAAAGCAGAATGCCTGCATTGTATGAAGACTTTTTTGATATGTTACCACAAAACTGGTCATGGCACATCATAAGTTCGAGAGAAGATGTAGAGCATTTGGCACATCGTAAAGCAGATAAGAAAAGAAGACTTTTCAACGGAAGATTAGAATGTAG
>JAGLOK010000263.1 GCA_023139005.1 Clostridiales bacterium
TTTCAGTAAGCCAACAAGAGCAAGAAAAGCGTCTGCAAAAGCGCAACATGGACGTTACAAAAAGATGGAAGCTAGGCTCTATTGACATTGCATCTCGCGACCGATGGGACGAATATTCAAAGGCTAAAGATGTAATGCTTGAGTATACTGATATGGAGTATTCTCCTTGGCACATTGTGGAGGCGGATGTTAAAAAGCATGCGCGGATTAATTGCATATCGCACCTACTTTCGATGTTTGACTACAAAGATCTCACACCAAAGGCAAAAGAATTACATTCTGTGACCAAGAAGGGGAACTACATCAGACCCCCATATTCAAAGCAGAACTTTGTACCCGATGTGGTTGCAAAGTTACTCAAGAAGAAGGATTAAATATAAAGTATAATAGATAGTATAAAGGAGCTGTGTAGTCTACATGGCTCTTTTTGTGCATGATAACGTAATGGGGTAGGATGAGTGGTTGTATTAATTGAAGCGAAGCATGGGCCCGTGTTACCAGGTGCGAGGAAAGAGCGTGTTACAGGCGAGTAAAGAACGTGTTATCAGGAGCGAGAAAAGAGCGTGTTATCGAGAGGGCAGATGATGTTTTGTTGAAGCTGAGCAAGGAGGATTATTGATTGAATGGAGATAATAGGTGTAGGTGGGAAATATGGGTTGACAAAGGAATGTTGTTGTTGTACTATAAGTGAGTACTCACTTTATTAAATGAAACAGAGATGATAATACATGGGCAAGGCGCTCAAGACTAAAAATAAAATCTTACACAACGCTGCTGAAATAATTGCGAAAAAGGGATATCACGCAACAGCAACGAAAGAGATTTCGATGCGAGCAAATCTCTCTGAAGGAATTCTGTTTAAACACTTCAAGAGCAAGGAAAATCTGTTGCTCGAGATACTGATGGAAATGGCTGTGAACCTAAAAAATGAAGCAGAAATCAAGAAGATATCGCATTCTGCAGATGATAAGAAAACGTCTGCAATTGAGAAACTAAGAACAGAATACCAAGAATATACGAGTTTTTTCAAAAAACATGAGACCACACTGAAAATAATTTTGCAGGAACTATCAATAAATCTAACAGTGCGGAAGTACTTTGAAGAAGATATACGACCATTAATCATTGATCCGATTGAGAAGATACTATTTGAAGGGATTAAAAACGGGGAGTTCAAGGTGCGTCCAACACAGACGTTGAGCATAGGATTATTCGACATCATGTTGGCACCATACTCCACAATGGCATTGTTTGAAAACAACTTAGGCGAGATTGATAGCAATCATAACCAAATATTATTTGATGTATATATTGAAGGTATAATACAGTAGCACAAAACGTATGACGTGCGCATTGAGGGGTGTAGCGTGATACGAGGTTGTCCTTTATGGGTGTGAAGTGTGTGCAAATGCACATGATGATCACCCGGCTGGGAGTAAGTTTTTCCAAGTAGAAAAGAAAGGCTGCTCTCAGGTCAAGGACATATATATAAATTAAGCAACTCCAACCTTGCCTAAAGCAAATGGAAGGGTGCAATCCGAACTAAAGAGCTCATCCATCTTAAAAACACAAAGCAAAGCAAACCCCTACAGACACGTGCTGTAGGGGTTCTACTATAATTATTTTATCGCAGGTAGCAAGCGATAATCATCAGGAAGCACGTACTTTGCTTAATGAATAACTAGAACTTTTAATGGCATACAATGAGAAGTAATTCATATAAGAATTATTGTAAAAGCGAATTTGCGAAGTAAAACGCTTCGAAATATTTACATTGTGTCATCTACTATCGCTTAGAAAGTAATAACCGGAGTTTGTGATGATTATCAAGACAATCGATTTGAATTCACTTCATTCAAATCGAAACAAAGTAGATTGAAAGTTATATTCAATTATGGTAGCATGATTTTATATTTTAAACATTAAACTATATTTAACGTTAACTTATTTAGTAACGACATGAAATGGAAGGACAATATGAAACTATATAATGAACTCACACCTGCAGGGATTAAAAGAAGATTTAGAAAAGTTGCAGAACTTGCCCTCCTACAATACGACATACGATATAGCACTGTTGAGTTTTACACAGAGGATACCAACGTATTTTTCAAAGTTTTTGGTACTGATGGTATATGGACTTAAGGTGGTATCGGACCTATCGACAAAGCTGTCTGACAGCTTGACTGAAGTGTTTTTCTTGGATAGGGTCAATGCAAAATCCGACCTTGTCGTGCCTGAGGTTATCTATTCAAAAAGCAACCAAGGTGTCACCATTATCACATCAGACTATACCGATATCCCCAAGCGCGTCATCGTATATAAATGGCTTGAAGGCAAGCAACTCAATGATAAGGAGACTGATGCACTCTATTATCAAGTGGGACAGATGATGGCAACACTGCACAAGGTTACAGATGGCGAGGAAGTACCTGACGAGTTAACACCGATGAAGTGGGATCGTGTATATTACTTTACTGATGAGGAGATCGTATACAAGGACAAAGCGTATCGCGACAAGACATCAGATGAAACGATTGCCATCATGGACAAGACGATTGCGCTTTTGGATAATGCATTAAGTGAATACTACAAGAAACCAAACGTTCAGCTTGTGCATGGGGACATGAATCCTTACAATGTGCTCTTGAAAGACGAAGAAATGTGGCTCTTAGACTTTGAAGATGCACTCCTTGGATATCCCATACACGACAGTGCAATCATGCTATATTACTATAAGTATGATGATAACTTTGACTATGAGAAGGTGAAAAAAACAGTGCTTGATGGCTATAGTAGCGTAAGTGGTTCGCAGGACTTCACTGATTATGATATTGACTTATTTATCCTTGCACGTCGTGTGAATTTCCTTAACTATATCTTCTTAGTCACAGATAAGCCTGAGAAGTACATCGCGCGCAATATCGCTTC
>JAGLOK010000264.1 GCA_023139005.1 Clostridiales bacterium
ATAAATGACCGAATTTTGAAATTTGTGCGACACCGTAAGTCATTTTTACTCCTTAAAAAAATGCGTCTGTGCTAATCTGGGGCACTCCCTTACAGAAACTTTCCCAGCACAAAAACCAATCGGCATACACAGGCAGCGCAATGTCCGGCATTACTGTTTTTGTATAACAAACACATCAAATTGCACATACTCCTGATTATTATCATCACTGTTTGTCAGTAACTTCTGCACTTTTAGAATTGAATATCCCAGATCTTCTGATATATTCTTTATATACTTTGGAGAGTGTTTATAGCACGATTGATTCCACTGTGTGGGAAATTCTATGTAATTATCTACAGTATTATCCGTTTCAAGCGTAATAGTAGAAAATGTAAATATGCCCCCTGTTTCTTGAATGCGCTTTGCTTCTTTGAAGATAGGCAGTAAATTTCCAATAAAGTGCAACACGCCACAGCATATAATATGTGAGAATGTATCCTTCGGAAAAGGTAGGGGTAGTTTTGTAAGATCGTATTGTAAAAGCGTCTTTGCAAAACGTTTCTTTTTGCATTCATCAAGCATTTTTTGAGATTCATCCAAACCGGTGATGATTAGTCCTGCTTTTGCGAAGAGATAGGAACTCAGACCTGTCCCTATACCAAGGTCGAGGAGAGAATCACTAGGTTTTACTAGGTTATAGCACATGCCGAAAATTACTTCATTAGTATAGCTATTATATTCTCTTACGAAGTGATCATAGTTATATGCAAACTGATCATGTAGTTTTTCATCTGATGCATTATCCATATTCCTCTTCTTGCTCCCTCCTTCATTAACCTATAATAATTATATCATTATAAAAATTGAAAAACAAGCTACTGCTTCTTGCGTTTATTATGGTGTTTAATATCCGAATTCCATTCGGCAAGTGTAACATCAGCAAATTTTTCAATTACAATACTACCTTTAATTACATTATTGGGGATGTTAATACTCAATCAATTAATCTCTATCGTTTGATTGCTGTATTCAATACTTATTAAGTATTCATTCGAGTTTAGAAGATAAACTGTGGGTGGCTCAACTTCTTTCACAATATATTCGCCGAGCGGTAATTCATAACTTATATCAAATTTCAATTGTAACTGATATCTTATTGCTTAATAATTGTTGTATTTGAATTATGCAGTCGATGCTTGAGGCGTTGAAGCGCTTTTTTTGTTCATAACTGCACCGATGATGAATAATACAGATAATGCAAGACCGATTATTCCGCCAATAAGCTCTTCAGTCAATATCATTGATGCAACAGAAAGAGCGGCAATTATAGCTCCGGATATGAGCAGTAAAGTTGCCTTTTGCGGTTTGGCACAATATTTAATACCCAGAATACCGAGTGCAAGCAAAAGAATACCTGATATCAGAAGAATTACGGCACCTATTGTAAGTTCTGCGTCGTATATTCCCATCGAAAGAGTTAACATTTGTGCTGAACCTGTAGCTACGAATGAAATAATTATTGTCATTACTCCTCCGATAATAGATAGAATGCCTGTAACTTTAAGCAATACTTTTCCCAGTGTATTCATATATACCCTCCTAAAAAACATTTTTTATTAATTGCAGTTAAGCAATTAAATATTTTTTTTTAATATAACCTAGATTCCACGTGCACTTTTTATTAGCTTCAAAGAACACTTTTTCACGAAGAATTTAGCCTGTCATTTGAATATTTTAACATGCCTGTTACCTGCTTTCAATCATTTTCGACAAATTATTATTTTCAACTTTTTGATGAGAATACTTATAAAACTCTGTAAGTTATTCACCGAGCAGCACTTAAATTTTTAGATAATATTTTTTGTTATACTTGGCAGTTTTCATATACGTCCTTGTAAGAATAATTTTCTAACAACTTCATAATCACATACCTAGGGAAGCACTGATTAAAGCCACATATTTACTGACTTTAAGAGCATTTTTCAATTCGTTGACGTAGAATCTAGGTAATATGAACAATCCGCAGAATATATCTACGGACTGCATATAAATCTTTATTCAATTATACTCTCACACAAGATTAATAACTTGGAGACGGTGCTTTGATTGCAAAGAACTCTAAGCTCTCACTACCATTGTTCATCAACTCCATCGTTGTATCAAAAGGAATTTCCAGTATAGTACTCTTCTTATATACTTTAATGTCTTGCTTGTTGAGCTTAATAGACAGTTCTCCTTTGACGATGATGATTCTTACTTGTGCATTGGAGTTGTGTGTCGGAAATCGCCCACCCTTTTCAACAATTGCATGTGCCAAGGCGAGGTCTTTGGTATCAATCAACTTTTCAACAATGGTTTTATCCTCTAAGCTGTAGTTATAGAGTTTTTCTATCATATTATCCTCCTACAAGTTCCTTATAGTACTCAGGAGAAGGTGCCTTTACAACGAATATCTCTGCAATGGCATCATCTGTATTGTGTACATGCATCATTGTTCCATATGGGATCTCCAAGATATTGCCCTTTTCATACTTCTGTATCTCCTGTTCATCCAAGTTCAATGATATTGTGCCGCGAATTACGATCATATGTAAGTCAGAATTTGCCTTATGTACAGGAAGTCCTTCACCATTGTTGAGTATCATGTGATTAATCGCACAAAACTTTGTATTTATTAGCTTTTCAATCTTTTTTGCATCACCAATTGTATATTTGTAGCTTTTTTCAATCATTTGTAGCCTCCTTAATTATCAATAACTTCACCGTCAGGTGAAATAATTGTTACGTCCCATGGAACCATTTTTCCGCTGTTAATTATCGCCTGCTTGACCATCTGTACGATGCCACCACAGCAGGGCACGCTCATTCTGAGTACTGATACGCTCTTTATCTCGTTCTGCTTGATAATTTCAGCTAACTTCTCTGAGTAATCAGTCATGTCCAGTTTAGGACAACCGATGAGTGTGATTTTTCCTTTAATGTAGTCTCTATGTACATTAGCGCTTGCAAATGCTGTACAGTCTGCTGCAATCAATAGTTTTGCATTGTTAAAGTAAGGTGCATTTACCGGAACTAGTTTTATCTGTACAGGCCATTGACGCAATTCGGACGCATTGTCTTCTTGTGTGGTTTGCTGCACTTGTGGCGCAGGTGTTTCCTTCTTGTCGAGTGTTCTGGAGTGTGATCCGGGGCATCCACATGGAAGGTCATCATCACCACAGCCACCGTCTGACTTTTCTTCCTCCTGCTCTTGAGCTGCCTTTGCCATGTTCTC
>JAGLOK010000265.1 GCA_023139005.1 Clostridiales bacterium
AATTCGGTATACCAGTTGTAGTTGACAATGATGTGAATATGGCAGCACTGGGAGAAATGTGGTTTGGTCATGGACAAGGAGTATCAAACCTTGCATTAATGTCCATAGGGACAGGAATTGGCATGGGACTAATCTTGAATAACACACTTTATAGAGGAGCACATGAAGCAGCGGGGGAGATAGGCTACCTCATACCCAGTAGAAAATATCTGGATAATACATATAATACGGGCTTTGGTGCATTAGAATATCTAGCGGCCGGAGTAGGACTTATTGATCAAGCGAAAAAAGCTTTAAAAGGAAAACGTTCTCCAGAGGAATTAGAAGAAATATCAGGTGAGGACGTCTGCAATGCATTTAGAAATGGCGAAGAGTGGTCATTTAAGATCATCGATAATTTAGTAGATTATCTGTCAATTGCCATAATTGGAACATGTGCATTCTTTGATCCTGAAGTTATTGTTATCGGTGGTGGAATATCCAGGGCATCAGATATTTTTCTCGATAGAGTAAAAAAGAGATTAGAAGGTAAATTACCTACAATGCCAAGATTGAAGATTTCTACTCTTGGAACAAAGGCGTCTGTAATGGGAGCGACGATTAAGTTGCTTCATGATACGTCTAATTTTTATATCGTTCAGGAATTATCATAAGGAATCGATGTAGGATAATGAAGTTATATTAGGAGTAAAACATGTTCTTAGACTCATTGGTGAGAAAAAACAAAAAGTTTGTTGAAACAGTTATAAAATTACACCAAGCAAAAAAGATCCCCGCAAATAGTTATGTATTAGATTTAGATACAATACATGACAATGCAACTTTGATAATAAAAGAAGCTTCGAAATATGGTATGAAAGTATTTGCTATGACCAAGCAATTGGGTAGAAATGGTGCATTAATTGAGACATTGATTGACGCCGGAATTGATTCATGTGTTGCAGTAGACATGGCAGGTGCACGACCTTCTTATATGTCAGGTTTTAAAATCGGACATATCGGACACCTTGTACAAGTACCCAGTGCAGAAGCATTGGCAGCTGCAAAAATGGCGCCGGAGTATTGGACAGTATTTTCTAAAGAAAAAGCAATTGAAGCATCACTTGCAAGTGTTGAAGTTTCACGTGAGCAAAAGATATTAGTTAGAGTTTGCGAGGATAGCAATACTTTTTATAAAGGTCATGGAGGGGGAATCGCAGTTGATGATTTGCCTGATATGGTGGAGTTCATCAATGAATTAGATCAGTTAAAATTTGTAGGTATTACGACTTTTCCAGCGTTGCTATTTGATAATGATAAGGGCGAAGTTTTGCCCACAGATAACCTTGCAACACTAAAGAAATGCCAGAGGATACTTTCTGACATGGGCATAGACAATATTGAAATCAATGCACCGGGCACAACATCTTCTGAAGTAATAAAAATCTTAGCAGATGCTGGTGCAACACAAATTGAACCGGGTCATGGACTCACCGGAACAACACCACTTCATTGCGTAAAAGACTTACCGGAGCAACCGGCTGTTTTATATCTTTCGGAAGTTTCTCATGAGTTTGAAGGAAGGCAATATTGTTTTGGTGGTGGATTATACATAGATCCTGTGTTCCCAAAGTATGATGTAAAAGTATTGGTAGGCAGTGACTCTGAAACTGCATTCGCACAAAAAGTATCCTGTGAGATACCACCAAGTAATGCGATTGACTACTATGGCATGCTAAAACCTGAGAAAAATATGAATATCAAGCAAGGAGATACAGTGATATTCGGTTTTAGAGTGCAAGCCTTCGTCACTCGAGGATACGTAGTTCCGGTAAAAGGAATTCAATCAGGAAATCCCGAAATCAAGGGAGTATGGAATATTGAAGGACGCCGTATAGGATGGCCGGAATGGTAAAAGGAAGACGAATATTTTGAGTATAATCTATAGAAACATATATTTTAGGGGGACACATAGTGAACACAATAATGGAAAAAGAGATACTTGAAGTGCCAGGCGTACTGAAGAAATCTTTGGCAAACAACAAACCTGTCTTTGAGCAGATTCGTAAGGTAATAGACGAAAAGGATATTAAATTTGTAATGATTGCAGCACGTGGAACATCTGACCATGCTGGAGTATATGCAAAATATGCAATTGAATCAACATTAGGCATACCTGTAGTACTTGCTGCACCGTCGATTTCTACGATATATGAAACACAGTATAAACTAGATGATGCAATGGTTATTGGTATATCACAATCAGGTCAAGCAACTGATGTGATTCGCGTCCTTGAGGATGCAAAAGCAAAGAGTGCGATTACAATATCTATCACCAATGATGAAAACTCAAAGCTTGCAAATATTACAGACTATCATTTGTTTTGTAATGCAGGTAAGGAAGTCAGTGTTGCAGCAACAAAAACATTTTATGCACAATTAGGAATATTAGCAGAGCTTACGAGTGTTATGAATGGATATGATGACTTTGATGAGAATATGAACAATATTATTAGTAATATTGAAAACATATTATTAAGAAAAAATGAAATCTTTAAAATAGCTACAAGCCTAAAAGAGATGAAAGAATGCTTCACACTATCAAGGGGATATAACTATAGCATAGCATGTGAAAGTGCACTCAAAATGCAAGAGTGCGCATATGTCAAGGCGAAAGTATTTTCAACTGCAGATTTTCAACATGGTCCAATAGCAATGGTAGATGAAGGGTGTCATTGCTTCCTGTATGCAAATGAAGAAAAGTTTTTGACAGAATATAAAGAGATTGTAGCAAAGTTAAGGGACTACGGTGCATACATTATAATAGTATCTGATGATAGTAATTTACTTAAGCAAGCAGATATAGCGATAGAAATTCCTACACAAGAAACGCAATATTTAGTGCCATTTTATACAACGGCAATCATTCAATTGCTTGCATGTGGATTGTCACTTGCCAAGGGACTTAACCCAGATGTACCGCGAAACTTGAAAAAAATAACTTTGACGAAATAGAATAGCGATCTTAGAAGATATAAGTAAAAAAATTGGGTATAAGAATAGAATGAATATAAAAAAATAAATACTCAAAACAGAGAATTGAAAGTACTTATTTAACCAAGTAGACTCTTAAGACAAGCTTGATAGTAAAAGGAAGGTGTGTTTATGAAAATAAAGAATAAATTAATATTCTTTTATTCGCTGATATTTCTTCTTACAATGCTTATTAGCATTGTAGTTTACCAACAAATAGATAAGTCAATAGTCATAAGAGAGATGAACCAGAGTGTGGAAGAGACTGTTCAGGCAGTTGGACAAAATATCGAAAGAAATTTAGAATGGATTAACACATATTCTCGAATGACACTTGCAAACCAAGATGTACAAGAACTATTAAATGCTACTACAGAATATGACAAACTCATACTTGCAAGAAGTGTTAATCGTTTTACTAGTGAATTTATCACTAACTTCCCAGATATTTACGGAATATATATCATAGACAATAACGGTGAAGTTTACTTTGCAAATCAATCCATAGGAACTGTGCCATCAATAAGAACAGAATTAGAGTCCCGCATAGGACCTGATTCACAGTGGTATCAAGAAGTTGTTGCAGCAAGGGGCGCAGCAGTCTTTAAAACAGGGGATGGAAGGATGTCCTATGCCGTGGCTGACAAAGAGTATTTTACATGTGCAAGAGTTATCAATGATATTAATTCACAAAAATCAATCGGACTGCTAGTAGTTGACTTTAGACATAGTATGATTGATAAAGCTTTTGTTGGACTTGATGATAATGAAGACAGAATGTATACGCTAAGAGATATGAAAAGAAATGAAATAATTTTGATTGGTGGAAACCAAGAAATGCTATCTGATATTGACGAAAACACAGTAGAGGGTAAATATTCAATAGAACGAACAAAATGGGAATTAGAATATATAGTTGATAATACAGACTTTACACAAGGATCTAGGAAGATGAGCACCTTTGTTTTTATGATAATTATCCTTAATAGTATCATATTATTCTTGAGCTCTACATGGATAGCGTCAAAGATTACAACGCCAATTGTTACTTTGGTAAAGGTAATGGATGAGATGGAGTTTGGGAAACTAGAGGAAGTGACATTAAAGACATCCATTCCAGAATTTAATATCTTAAAAGATGGCTATAACAGATTAGTTAATAGGATCTCGCAATTGTTGAAGAATGTTATACGTGAACAAAAGAAAAAAAGGAAAGCAGAATTGGATGTACTACAAGCTCAAATCAAACCTCACTTTTTATACAACACATTTGATTCTATCAGTGCACTTGCGTTGATGAAAGAATATGAAAAGATATACACCATTACAACATCGTTAGGACAATTTTACAGAACAAGCTTGAACAAGGGTAGTGAATTGATCCATATCAGAAATGAAATTGAACTGATCGAAAACTATGTAGCCATACAAGAGATACGATATCAAGATATGTTCAAAGTGATTTATGAAGTTGATGAAGATATCATGGAAGAGCCTATATTAAAACTGATATTACAACCCTTTGTAGAAAATGCACTATATCATGGAATTAAGCCAAAGAAGGATTTTGGAACGATAACCGTCAGAGGATATAAGCGTAAAAAAAATATATATTTTGAAATTGAAGATGATGGTGTGGGTATGTCAAACACTGAAGTGATAAATGTAAGGAAAAAAAGCAATAAACGAAGCTTTGGAGTGAGAGGAACTATAGAACGATTACGTATATTTACAGGAATTGATGATGTAATAAAAATAAGCAGTGAATTAGGTAAGGGTACGAAAATTAAGCTAAAAATACCTTTAGAAAGGAATAAAAACCATGACGAAGATGATGAAAGTTTTAATAGTTGATGATGAGTATTTAGTAAGAGAGTTGTTGAAGCGATCAGTTGATTTTAAATCCATTGGTTTTGAAATTGTAGCAGAAGCATCCGATGGGGCAGAAGCGCTAGAATTAGTAAAAGAAAACAGAGTTGATTTAGTTATTGCTGATATTAATATGCCTGTTATGGATGGGATAACGCTTTGTGAAGAAATAAAAAAACATGATAGTACGATAAATACTATTATATTGACAGGCTATGCTGATTTGGATTTTGCTATTAAAAGTATCCACATAGGAGTATCGGATTTCCTGCTGAAGCCAATAAATGTTACAGAAGTGCAAGAAGCACTATTAAAGCTTATAGACACCACTACGAATGAGGTTGAAACAAAAAGCAAACTGATTCAACAGGTTATTAATTGGTTGGCCGGAAATTTGGAGAACAAAAACTTGTCTTTGCAACTTGCTGCTGACTACTTCTTTGTTAACAACTGTCACTTAAGCAGAAAATTCAAAAAAGAGATGAATGATACATTTAAAAACTATTTAATTAGACTAAGAATTAGCAAGGCAAAGGAATTGCTGGATACCACAGAACTTAAAAACTATGAAATTGCTGAAAAAATAGGTATAGCAAATCCTAACTATTTTAGTTATTACTTTAAAAGAACAATGAATATATCTATTACGGAATATAAAAACAGATATAAAGGTCAAGAAAACAAAGATTATGGTCAAAAAATAGTATTCTAGTTTATTAGTATTCAATATACTATTGAATCAGTAAGACCAAAGAAATTTAGGAGGTAATTTATATGAGGAAGCAGACCGTGAAATGGTTAGGTATTTTTTTAGTGCTTGTACTAGTCTTAGGACTTGTTGCATGTAATGGAACCGATACCAAAGACGAACAATCAACAAAAGTAGAAGAAACCAAGAAGGACGAAGTTGTAAAAGAAGAAGCAACAGAAAAACCTCAAGAACCTATTACACTAACTATGTGGGATGATGCAGCGAGTGAAGAAAACGCAAGAGTAATCGCTCCAATCATTGAAAAATGGAACGCAGAAAACCCAAATACTCAAATTGTTAGAGATGCAGTTGATGTAGAATCATACAAAATGAAATTGAAAACTGCTGTCGCAGCCGGAGAAGCTCCTGATATATTCTTCTCATGGGGTGCAGGATTTTCACAACCTTTTGTAGAAGCTGGCAAAGTTTTGGCATTAGATGACTATCTTTCAGATGAAATCAGAGCAAACCTTAAAGGCGGCGTACTAGCCAATACTATATATGATGGCAAGATATATGCATTACCTTATAATGCTTGGTATGGTGTACTTTATTGTAACACTGAGTTGTTTGAAGCAAACAATCTAGAACTTCCTACAACATATGATGAATTGCTTGCAGTAAGCAAAGCATTCAGAGCGGCAGGCATCGGACCAATCGGTGTTGGCGTTTCTGAAGGATGGACAGCAATGTTCTATCAAAACATCTTAGCAGTTGGCGCAGTAGGCGCTGATGAGACAAATGCAATCTTAGCAGGAAATGGCAGATATGACACAGACGAAATGCTATTGGCTGCAACAAGATTGAAAGAACTAGTAGACGCTGAAGCTTTCATCGATGGCTATATGGGCCTAAACTATGATGAATTCATGGCATCATTCAAACAAGGCGAAATCCCAATGGTATATCAAGGTAGCTGGGAAGCTGGCGAAATGGTAATGGAAGAATATCCAGTTAATGGCAAAGTTGTTCCTATCAAATTCCCTAGTGAAAACAACGCATACTTAGGTGGATGTATTGATATCTATATGGTTAGTGCAGACACTGAGTACAAAGAAGAAGCAGTTAGAGCAGTAGAATATATTGCACAGAACATGTCATCTGGAAGTCTTGCAGCAGGTATTGGGCTACCAGTATACAAGGGCGAATTAGATGAATCATCTATCGACGCTGTAACAAAAGAAATCCTAAACCTTACAAGCGATGCAGATGGTCTCGTATTGGCATGGGATACATTCCTAACTCCAGACGATGCACAATTACACCTTGACCTATGTCAAGAATTATTTGCAGGCGTTAAGACACCAGCAGAATTTGTAGCTGGCATGCA
>JAGLOK010000266.1 GCA_023139005.1 Clostridiales bacterium
TTGCATTAGGCAATACATTTTCTAGTGAAGGACTTGTTAATCCTATAAAAACAGCCATTGTCATCGAGTATGACAACATGCAATCGCCTGAAGAAATTCTCTATGCAATAGAGGAAATCGATCTGGAGAATCTTCCACCACAAGCATTGTCAGGTTATCAAGTAAGCATTGAGAGTTTTGACCCCGAAGAAGTTTTGTTTGCTAATTTCTTAGACAGTGAGGGTATTCAAGGCATCTTGCAGTACAAGATAATGACAAAACAAGAAGCAGTGCTTGCTCTTGAAGAAGGTGAAGTTGCAGCCATTATCACTGTTCCATCCAACTACATTGTCGCGACACATTCAAATTTGCTGGGATACAAGCAGAAGGTCATGTTGGATATCATCACTCATGAAGGAAATTCTTACAGAGGCACTATTGCAACACAGATTATCACAGCCTTTACTGATACCTTTTCATTATCTATAGCCAATTCTGAAGTGTACAATGAAATCGGAGCAGATTATGCAACACAGCAAGAAATAGCAATGAACACGCAACGCTTTCATGATAACTTAAACGATATCAAAGATAATAAAATCGACGATATCAAAGTACAATCAGTAAAGCAGTATAAAGTTGTTGATAGTTTTGCATACTATACCGCTGCGATGTTATGCATGTTTATCCTTTTCTCCGCAGGAATCGGTGGACGCAGTATGCTCGAGGAAAGAGAAAACCTTACCTACGACAGGATGAAGGTCTTGGGAGTTACGTATTTCCAGATGATGGTCTCAAAGCTCATCGTCGTTACGATTATCTGTCTCCTGCAGAGTGTTGTGATGATTGGACTTTCTTCTATCGCATTCGGCGTCAATTGGGGGAATTTCTTCTCAATTGCTGTCATCGCATTGACTTCTGCTATTGCAGTGGGTGGCTTAGGTAGCTTCATCGGTGCGATATCACTGCGCAGTGGCAATTATAAAGTTGCAAACGCGTTCGATGGTGCACTCATACAAGTACTCGCATTACTCGGTGGTAGTTATATTCCACTTTCAGTGTTGCCAAAGTTTTTTACAACAGTATCAAAGTTCACAGTCAACGGACAAGCATTGCAAGCATATCTAAAGAGTGCACAAGGTGTACCTTTTGTTGAGATTCTCCCCGGATTGGGCTACATTCTCATATTTGGCGCCCTGTTTTTCATAGCTGCAATGATATTGCTCAACATTGAAAGGAGAAAAGAAAATGTTATTACACATATGGCTTAGAATAAAGCTCCTTAAAGATGATTTAGTGATGGTTGTTGTCATGCTTGCTATGGCAATAGTGCTTACCATGATTTTCGGACAAGCATTTGGTGGAGATTTTGTCCCGACGATTGCAGTCGTGGACAATGATATGTCACAGCAGTCGGAAGCGTTTACAGAAAGCATCGGAGATATTGAAGGATTTGAGTTCAAGATACATAGTCAGAAAGACATGGAAGCTCAGGTGCAAGAAAACACAGTGCTTGCAGGCATTGTGCTTGAAGAAGGGTTCAAAGATGATGTATCCAAGATACGTATTGTAACAGGAAAAAGCGCAATTGAAGTAATGCAACTCAAGCACACACTTCTAAAACTAATCGGAGAGATGACCAACAAAGAAAATCTTTCAGTTGCAATTACACAAACTCTCGACATCCAAGTGGATATCAAAGAGCAAGTTAGTACAGCCTTTAATACACGCTATAGTGATAAATCATTTATTGTAGGCAATACAGCAACAGGTACAAGCCAATGGACCGACTACAATGGCTTGATGCACTATGTGCTTGGATTTATGCTGTTTTTCTCCACATTCCCGATGATATATGTTATGGCAGATATCTTAAGAGAAAAGAAGCTACATGTATTTCAAAGAAACCTTGTCACGCCTATTAATCGTGCATCACAGTTGTTTGCTAAGATGTTTGTTACCTTTCTTCTAGGCTTTGGACAGATCATTATTGTTATGCTATGCGGAAAGTATCTTTTCGGGATCGAGTGGGGAGACAATATGGGAATGTTGCTTCTGATTTCTGGCTGTTATGTACTGACGTTTACATGTCTGGGATTGTTTTTATCCAGTATCATTAAGTCCTACGACCAACTAGGTGCCATGTCTCCCATCATTCTAGTCAGCACAGCCATGCTTGGTGGATGCATGTGGCCATTGGAGATTATTACATCCAAAGTGCTTTTACTGGCAGGGGACATCACGCCACAGAAATGGGCACTAACCGCAATGGAAGAGATTGCGATGCGTGGTGCTGCGCCATCTACTGCACTGACTTCGATACTGGTACTGCTTGGGATGGCTGCTGTGTATTTCTTGTTGGGAATGCGGGTGATGAAGAAGAAT
>JAGLOK010000267.1 GCA_023139005.1 Clostridiales bacterium
TACAGTAGGTAGCACCAAAGAAATCATTGGTTACATGATGATACAAGCAGAAAGCAGAGAGGATGCACTAACTCTACTCAAGGAAAGCCCGCTTTTCCCATACGATGAAGGATGCAGTATCGAGATGCATGAATGCATGGCAATGCAATAATCATATGATATCCATCAACTAATATATGATGATAAAATATCCTTATTAAATAATCAGTTAGAGAGAGCCTATGCCAAAGAATAACCATACGAGCCACCTTGAAAATCAAACAAGTCCCTATTTGCAGCAGCATGTATATAATCCAGTGGACTGGTATCCATGGGGAGATGAAGCCTTCAAAAAAGCACAAGATGAAGATAAGATGATTTTCTTGTCCATCGGCTACTCTACCTGCCACTGGTGTCATGTTATGGCGCACGAAAGCTTTGAAAGTGATGAAGTGGCTAATATATTGAAAGACAACTACATTGCAATCAAGGTAGACAGGGAAGAACGTCCAGACATCGACAATGTGTATATGAATGTATGTCAAGCACTCACTGGTGGCGGTGGTTGGCCACTGACTGTCATTATGACAGCCGAGAAGAAGCCTTTTTTCGCAGGAACCTATTTCCCAAAGCATACAATTCAAAATCGCATCGGGATCATTGAAGTATTGATGCAGATTGCAACGCTATGGAACATAGAAAGAAAAGCATTGCTCGAGCAGAGCGCAGTGCTTATGAATCATTTCAATAAAATGACGACATCCAAAGCTCAAACACAATCCAACGAATTTATCTTTGATACAGCATATGAAGCACTAAAAACAAACTTTGATAAGACCTATGGGGGTTTTAGTGTACAGCCAAAGTTCCCAACACCACACAATTTGCTTTTCCTCATGAGATATAGTGTATCTACAGGTAATAAAAATGCACTCGCTATGACAGAAACTACACTATCATCTATGTATGAAGGGGGCATATTCGATCATGTGGGATATGGTTTTTCGCGATACGCTACCGACAGTAGATGGCTGATTCCACATTTTGAAAAAATGCTCTATGACAATGCACTCCTTACTATCGCATACAGCGAAGCATATACATTGACAGGGAAAGTTCGCTACCGTGATATTGCACAGAAAACACTAGACTATCTTTTGCACGATATGAAGTCACCTGATGGTGCATTCTATGCAGCGCAGGATGCAGACTCTGAAGGGGTTGAGGGCAAGTATTATGTATTTTCGTATACAGAGCTTGCAGAACTCCTCGATGCAGTTGAGCTCAAGCTATTAAAAGACACCTATAATGTCACAGAGCACGGTAACTTTGAAGGCAATAACATCCTTAATAAAATCGGCACATCAGATAAAGAATCTACCATTGAAAAACAGGTAATAAAAAAGCTATATGACTACCGGCAAAAGAGAGTACCACCCTTTTTGGATGATAAAATTTTGGCTTCTTGGAATGGCTTAATGATTGCAGCACTATCTACAGCAGGGCAAACAATAGACAAAAAGTATCTTACATACGCAGAAGAAACTACAGATTTCATATTCACCCATATGGTGGATGATGATTACAAGCTTTATACATCCTACAAGGATGGGAAACGTTCAGATAGTGGATTCCTGCAGGATTATGCAAACATGATTTGGGGACTTGTAGCGCTCTATAAGGCAACGCGCAACATCACACATCTAGAGTGTGCAGTGATGCTATGCTATAAGATGATACTTTTGTTTTTGGATACGAAAACCATGCGGTTTTTCATGAATGAGAAGGATTCAGAAGAGCTTCCCATGCGTCCCAAGGATGATTATGATGGTGCGATGCCTTCTGGCAACTCTGTAGCTGTAATGAGCATGATAACACTCTACAACCTCACACACGATATGAAGCTTAAAGGTATTATTGATGAAGCCATTAAAGCGTTTTCTCACAATGTAGAAAAAACACCTACAGCCTATATGCATTATGTATCAGCGTTACTTTTGTACAACACTCCTCATCGACAAGTGGTCATCACAGGGGAGAACCAGAGCGCACTATACGAGAAAATTATCAAAGTATTCCTGCCACATACAACAGTAATCTATGTAGATGGCAGTGACAGACAGCAGTTGCTTATACCTGATGTGAAAAACTATCCCGAAAGTGATTATTTGAAAGCCTATGTCTGTGAGGACTATGTGTGCAAGTATCCAATAACAGATGAAAAAGTGCTGATGAAGTTGCTAATAAAAGACGACACAATAATGCATTGATGCAGACTTTCGGGAGCGTATAAGTATAAATTGCAAAAGTCTATATACGGTTTATTCCTGCAAGCAAAGGGGTAGTACCTTTTCAATCAGCATTGCATCAAATTCTTTAGGTTCTTCATACATAGGGTGATGTCCTGATTCTTTAAACCATACAAGTTCTTTATAAGGTGCATCAAGTGTATCATAGTACGATTTCACTAGACTTGCAGGAGTATTGTAATCATGTTTACCCTGGAAAAAGAACATAGGGATGTCAACAGAAGGCACTTGATTCAATAAATCCAGTTGCATAATTTCTGGCCACATCGCTTTCAATGAAAATCCACTGCCAATTCCAAATTTGGCGAAGTCAATCAGTGTATATTCTGGAGAAAAAATTGTTTTAAAATTAAACAGTAGGGAATGGTTGGTTTGCTGATAGATTTCGCCTCCCAAAGAAACAAGCCACTTACGTTGCGCTATGATTGTTTTATACCATTTTTCCTCATCATCAATTGTAAGATATGCAGCTGGGGTGTTAAGGTCTGCAATTTCTTTGCGTGCTTTTTCG
Organism: Clostridiales bacterium; assembly: GCA_023139005.1. GTDB lineage: Bacteria > Bacillota > Clostridia > Christensenellales > UMGS416 > JAGLOK01. Next base: position 2,800 of record JAGLOK010000267.1, read on the forward strand.
TCTTCTGGTGCATGACGCACAATATATTCATAACCGATTTTCTCTCCCATACTCGGGTTGATTTCTTGTCCGGACCCAACATAAGCATAAAATGATTCAGGGTATTTTTGCACTAGCAGTAGTCCGAGTGCGGTTCCCCAAGAATGACCTACTAGCAGGACTTTTTCTTTCCCAAATTCCTTTTTCAAGTATTCGGTTACTTCATATGCATCCGATAACAGCTGGCTAATCGTCATTGTGCTTTGATCGATAGCACTAGAATAAGATTTGCCAGTTCCGCGTTGTTCCCATTGCACAACGGTAAAGTGGGACTCTAGTGTCTGATGCGCCTTGCGAAATGGGATAAGCTCCGTAGTACCCGGGCCACTGTGAAGATAGAGTAGGATCGGGTTATTGATATCCTCACCTCGGAGGAGTATTGTCTGGCGAACTCCGCCGATTTCAATGCTTCGCATTTCGGAAATTCCGCCATCGATTTTTGGGGTGAAACTAAACATTTTAAATATCAATGGGGATAAAATAATTATCAGTAATATGATTTTGAATACTCTTTTTTTTGACATCTTTTTACCCATTGTTCTCCTTAATTATAGTATATTTTCTTGTTGCTTTTATTATACAAATTCGTATAAAATAAGCTACATTTTCTTGATGCAAACTCAGTATATCGTAACATTTTGAAGGTTACTTGTCTATGAACAAGGATAATTAACAACAGCTAATTTTTTAGCATATAAAACAGAAAAAACTCCATATTAAGCACACAAAGAATTTTGCATGTGATGCAGGTAGTTTCACTACAATATAACTTCAGATAATGATGAAATTGATACAGTATATTATTAATGATATAATATGTTTATTAAAAGAAAATGGAAAATGTAAATGCATATCACAAGGAGCATCATATGAAGAAAAAATCGAATACCGGTAGAAAAAAGAGAGTTACCCCTGCATCAGGGAGTGTATATAAGCGCGGAAGCGGTATAAATTCAAGCGGTCCGGTCGGACAAAAGGACGGCTACACCAAGAGAAAGAAACAGCGCACGCAAAGTAGCAATCAAGGAATGCAGATGGATACACAGCAATCCAATCAAGGAACGCCAAGCATCTTTAACTCTGCATCATCTACTGGCAACAGAGAGTCAGGTAGTAAATGGAGTCTTAAGAAGATACTAATCATCGCAGCAGTACTGATTGTTGGATACTTTTTATTGAGGAACTTCTTAGGAAGTGGGAGCAACGTAAATCTAGCTCCGAATACAAATAATAACAACAGTAACCAAATCGTCAATAATGACACCAACGCACTTCAGCTAAACACGACAGTCTCAGACGATGCCCGCGATAAGCGCACAGTGATACAAGGCAACGGAAAAGACGTTTATACCATCATGATATACATGTGTGCATCGGACTTAGAGTCCAAAAGTGGTATGGCAACAGCCGACCTGCAGGAGATACTCAATGCAGATATCAGCGATAAGGTGAACATCATCGTCGAAACAGGGGGCGCAAAGACGTGGAAGAATAACATCGTCAGCAATAAAACTAATGAGCGATATCAACTGACCGAAGAAGGCATGATACGCCTGGAGGATAATCTTGGTAGGAAAATCATGACCGATCCAGATACGCTATCAGACTTTATAAAATACACTAAGAAAAACTATCCTGCAGATCGTTATGCATTGATTATGTGGGATCATGGCGTTGGTTCTGTCAAGGGCTTTGGTTATGATGAATTTGCACTGAATCAGACCATGACACTTGATGAGATCAACACAGCACTCGATGATGCCAATTGTATATTTGATTTTATAGGATTTGATGCATGTTTGATGGCAACATATGAAACTGCATTGATGCTAGACCAGTATGCAGACTACCTCATTGCATCCGAGGAAACAGAGCCAGGTATCGGTTGGTACTATACAGACTGGATTTCTGAGCTTTCAAAGAATACTTCCATGAGCACACTGGAGATTGGCAAAAATATCATCGATGACTTTATCGCAGCATGCTATCAAAATTCACTGCGCGATAAGACGACGCTGTCCATTGTTGATCTAGCAGAGCTTAGCTCAATCACACCAGAACCGTTTAAGGCGTTTGCAATGTCTACAGGAGCGCTCATTGAAAGTGAAGAGTATAAGATGGTGTCTGATGCACGTAGTGGAACACGTGAGTTTGGTCAGACTAATCGCTTAGACCAGATTGATTTGATTCATCTAGCGCAAAACATCGGAACGGACGAGGCCGATGATCTGATTGATGATCTACAGCAGTGCATCAAATACAATAGAACATCCAATACCATATCCAATGCAAATGGTCTCTCGATTTATTTCCCATATGGGAAGCTATCAGCAGTAGGTTCTATGCTCAATACCTATGAAGAAATCGGTATGGACGAGGAATATAGCGACTGCATCAAAAGCTTTGCAAACCTCGAAGTGGGTGGACAAGCAGTATCTAGTGGTAGTGGCAATCCATTAGGATCGTTGTTGGGCTCACTAACAGGATCATCCGGTGGGACAAACCTCATCGGAGGACTCTTAAGCTCCTTTCTACAAGGTGGAAACTTCGGAGACATCCTCGGAGGAGCACCAGAAGACAGTAACACCGACTGGGTAGACCCCAATCAGATTGCAGCATCTCAAGACTATTATGAAAACAACTACTTTGACAATGCAGACCTTGCACTCACCGAAAAAGATGGTGGATACGTCCTGTCTATGACAGATAAGCAATGGGACATGATACAGAATGTCAACCTCAATGTTTTCTTTGACGATGGGGAAGGGTACATTGACTTGGGACTGGACAATGTTTATGAGTTTGATGAAGATGATGACTTGGTCATCGGATTTGACGGTACTTGGATTGCAATCAATGGACAAGTGGTCAGCTACTACTTCATATCAGAGGAAATTAGCGGTAATGACTATACCATCACCGGCAGAGTGCCTGCTATGCTCAATGACGAACTGGTAGACCTTATCTTAGTCTTTGACAACGATAATCCATATGGCAGTGTCATTGGCGCACGTACTATATACCAAGAGGATCCATCCATTGTAGCCAAAGGTCTTATCAAAATACAAAACGGTGATGTCATTGACTTTGTCTGTGACTACTACACCTATGATGAAGAATATGACGACAGCTATTTACTCGGGGACCAGTTGGTGGTTACCGGTAGCTTGAAGATCAGCAATGTTGAACTCGATGAGGCGGAGTGGATGGTATGCTACAAGCTTATCGATATCTACAACAATAGCTATTGGACGCCGGCGGTTATGTATCAATAGGTTGTTTCAAAAGGGGATTTGATGAATCGCAAGGTAATACTCTATATCGCCATGAGCTTAGATTGATACATCGCAAAAGATGATGGTTCGCTTGACTGGCTCCCACAAGGTGGCACAGAAGACTTTGGATATACAGCATTTTATGATTCGATTGATTCAGTAATCATAGGGCGCACTACCTACTCGCAAATAAAAGATGAATTGTCTCCCACAATGTGGCCGTACAAAGAGAAAAACAGCTATGTAATCACAACACAAAAGCATCTCAATGATTCTGATGTGGAATTCATTACAGATGACATTGCAGACTTTTTTACGCAACTAAAAAAAGAGAATGGCAAAGATATCTGGCTAGTGGGTGGAGCAATGCTAATAAATCACTTTATCAAAAATGACCTAATCGACGAGTACATCATTACCATATTCCCTTTGATTCTAGGCAGTGGTATAAAACTGTTTGCAGATGATAATCCGGAGCGCAAGCTACAAAAGACAAGCACACAGTCTTTTGGCGATGTTGTAGAGGTTCGCTATAGCAGAGGATAGTATTCACAGGAGATTTGAAAAACATTTAATA